>JAFSZS010000123.1 GCA_017455645.1 Selenomonadaceae bacterium
AATTCCCCGGCGATGATATTCCGATTATTGCAGGTTCCGCACTTTTGGCACTTGAAGGCGACAAGGAACAAGAAGCAAACATTATGAAACTTTTGGATGCTGTCGATGAATACATTCCTACACCTGAACGCGACAAAGATAAACCTTTCTTAATGCCTGTTGAAGACGTTTTCACAATTACCGGACGCGGCACTGTTGCTACCGGTCGTGTTGAACGCGGCGAATTGAAACTTAATGATCCTGTTGAAATTGTCGGACTGCGCGAAGAACCCAGAAAGACAGTTGCAACCGGTATTGAAATGTTCCGCAAACTTCTTGACAGCGCAGTTGCAGGCGATAACGTCGGCGTACTTCTCCGCGGCGTTGACAGAAAAGAAATTGAACGCGGTCAAGTTTTGGCAAAACCCGGCACAATTCATCCACATACAAAATTTAAAGCTCAAGTTTACGTCCTTACCAAAGATGAAGGCGGTCGTCATACTCCTTTCTTTGCAAACTATCGCCCGCAATTCTATTTCCGTACAACTGACGTTACAGGCGTAGTCGGCAACTTGAAAGATACCAACGGTGAACCCGCTGAAATGTGCATGCCCGGCGATCACATTGAAATGGACGTTGAACTCATTACACCTATTGCTATTGAAAAAGGCTTGCTCTTCGCTATTCGTGAAGGCGGTCATACAGTCGGCTCCGGTCGCGTCATTGAAATTAACGAATAATTTTTTTAGGGAAATAGGGAGAAAGGGATACAGGGCTAAGGGGATTAATTTTCCCTTTTTCCCTATGTCCCTATAACCCTTAAAAAACAAGCAGGGGGTTAGGGGTAAAATCCTAGCCCTTATTGCTTGCTTGTAAATAACCGGCAGATGGCTTGGCTGATTAAGGCAATTTCTGCAGTCAAGGGAACTGTCGCGTATATGAGGAGGATATAAATTGCCACAACAAAAACAACAGAAAAAGTTGAGGATTCGCTTAAAGGCTTACGATCATAAATCGTTGGATCAAAGCGCGGCAAAAATCGTTGAAACTGCCCGCAAAAACGGCGCGATGGTTTCCGGTCCTATTCCGCTCCCAACTGAAAAAAATATCTATACAATTCTTCGTTCGCCGCACGTCAACAAAGATTCACGCGAACAATTTGAAATGAGAACTCACAAACGTTTGATTGACATTCTGCAACCCACGCAAAAGGCGATTGATGCACTTGTACGCCTCGACCTTCCTGCCGGTGTTGACATTGAACTCAAGGTTAATTGAGGAGGTGTAGACATTGGCTAAAACAATTTTGGGAATTAAACTCGGTATGACTCAAATTTTTACTGAAGACGGCAAAGTTATTCCTGTAACTGTCGTTGAAAGTGGAAATAATATTGTCATTCGCAACAAAACTGTTGATACCGACGGCTACAACAGCGTACAGCTCGGCTTCGGCGAAATTAAAGACAAGAAAGTCAATAAACCTATGGCGGGGCAATTTAAAAAGTTCGGCGTCAAGGCTGTAAAATATATTCGTGAAGTGCGTTTGGCTACTGAATCTGAATATAAAATCGGCGACGTTATCGGCGTTGATATTTTTGCTGAAGGCGATCTTGTTGACGTTATCGGCACTTCAAAAGGTAAAGGATTTGCAGGCGGAATTAAACGCCATCACTTTGCACGCGGTCCAATGGGTCACGGCTCCAAATCTCACAGAGAACCCGGCTCTACCGGCGCGATGCTTTCCGGTCCCGGCGGTCGTGTTATCAAAGGTAAAAAACTTCCCGGCAGAATGGGCGGCGTTCGTACCACAATTCAACGCTTGACTATCGTTAAAGTTGACACCAACAGAAATCTTTTGCTAATCAAGGGCGCAATTCCCGGTCCGAAAAAAGGTTTTGTTATCGTTCGTGAAACTGTAAAAGCTACAAGAAAGCACAGATAAGAAAGGAGGACGAAAATAATGCCAACATTAGCAGTTTATGATATGAAAAATTCAAAAGTCGGCGATATTGAACTTAGCGCAGATATTTTTGAAGTCGAAATGAACGCGGGGCTTGTTCATCAAGTTGTTGTAATGCAAATGGCTTCTTGGAGACTCGGCACTCACGCCACAAAAACCCGCGGAATGGTTCGTGGCGGCGGGCGTAAACCGTGGAGACAAAAAGGCACAGGTCGCGCTCGCGCAGGTTCGCGCAGAAGTCCTCTTTGGCGCGGCGGCGGTACTATCTTTGGACCACATCCCCGTGATTATTCTTTCACAATGCCGCGTAAACAACGCCGCCTTGCTTTAAAGTGCGTGCTTAGCGATAAAGTTAAAAGCGAAAATTTGATTGTGCTTGACGATTTAAATTTTGACGTTCCAAAAACCAAAAATTTTGTCGAGTTCCAAAAAACTTTCGGCGTTGACAAATGCAAGGCTCTTTTCATTACCGAAGAATTAATTGAAAATGTTATGCGCTCTTCAAACAATCTTCAAAATGCAAATGTTATCAGCGCGTTGCAGCTTAACGTTTATGATATTTTGAACTGTGAAAAAGTTTTTATGACAAAATCAGCCGTTGCCAAAATCGAGGAGGTTTACGTTTAATGGAAGCGAGAGATATTATAATTCGCCCGCTGATTACGGAGCGTACTACCGATTTATTGACGGAAAATAAATACGTTTTCGTAGTTGACAAGCGCGCAAACAAAATTCAAATTGCTGAAGCGATCAGAGAAATTTTCAACGTAAAAATTGAAGACGTCAATACAGTTAATGTTAAAGCAAAAACAAAACGCCTCGGACGCAGCGTCGGCAAAACTTCAAGCTACAAAAAAGCTATCGTCAAACTTGCTGAAGGCGAAAAAATCGAATTCTTCAGCGCGTAAAAATTTTTGGAGCTTTGACTTATGATAAAAGCAATCTTAATGTTTGTTGGCGGCAACGCTTTTTGGGATGAACTTGTAGAATTTTTCGGCTCTACTGAAAATGTTGTCGCAGTATCAATTTTGTTGGTTGCCGTGATTCTGATAATCAGGTACTTCAAAATTATTTTATGGATTGTCTTAATCATTGTTATCTTGCTGATATTTTTTAGCTGAAGTCAAAGTTTTCAACGTAGCAGAATACTTGTTACAAAAAAAATTTACAAAGATATTGTTAGAAATTTGGCGTTATGCTAAAATCACTAATTGTGGTTGTCAGTTGACGCCAAAATTTCTATTAATACAAAAATTAAAAATAAATCAAGGAGGTACAAAGGTGGGAATAAAATCATTTAAGCCGTATTCTGCCGGACGCCGTTTCATGACGGTTTCAACTTTTGAAGAAATAACGACAGACAAGCCGGAAAAATCCTTGCTTGCACCGCTGAAAAGTCACGGCGGGCGCAACCAACAAGGAAAATTAACGGTACGGCATCAAGGCGGCGGTCACAAACGCCGTTACAGAATTATCGATTTCAAACGCAACAAAGACGGTATCCCCGCAACTGTTGCAACGATTGAATACGATCCCAACCGCAGTGCAAGAATCGCCCTTTTAAATTATGCTGACGGCGAAAAACGCTACATTATCGCTCCAAACGGCTTGAAAGTCGGCGACAAAGTTGAATCCGGTCCTGAAGCTGATATTAAAGTTGGTAACGCGCTCCCGCTCAAAAACATTCCGGTCGGTACTTTGATTCATAATATCGAAATGAAAATCGGCAAAGGCGGGCAAATGGTACGCAGTGCCGGCGCAGCGGCTCAACTTATGGCTAAGGAAGGCGATTATGCAACAATCAGAATGCCTTCCGGCGAAGTTCGCAAAATTCATATCAACTGCCGCGCGTCAATCGGTCAAGTTGGCAATTTGGATCACGAAAATATTACAATCGGTAAAGCCGGTCGTTCCCGCTGGATGGGTATTCGTCCTGCTAACCGCGGCGTTGTAATGAATCCTGTTGACCATCCGCACGGCGGCGGTGAAGGTCGCTCTCCTGTCGGTCGCAAGCATCCTGTTACCAAATGGGGTAAATGTGCTATGGGTGCAAAAACTCGCCGCAAAAAAGCTTCTGATAAACTTATTGTACGTCGTCGTAAGTAATAGCGAAGGGAGGAATTTAATTTGTCACGTTCTGTTAAAAAAGGACCGTTTGTCGAAGAAAAACTTTTGAAAAAAATTGAGGCTCTCAACGCCGCCAACGATAAAAAAGTTATTCGCACTTGGTCGCGCAGTTCAACAATTCTTCCTGCGTTTATTACTCATACAATCGCAGTGCATGACGGCAGAAAACATGTACCGGTTTATATTACTGAAGATATGGTAGGTCATAAGCTCGGCGAATTTGCTCCTACGCGCACTTTCAAGGGGCACGCCGGCGAAGAACGCAAAACTAAGTTGAAATAATTTTTTTTCAATTACTGTGAAAGGAGGTTACACTGTGGCTGATTCTAAGGAAGTTAAATCTATCGCTAAGTACGTGCGTATCGCTCCGCGCAAAGTTCGTATCGTTGCCGATTTAATCCGCGGTAAATCTGTTACCGACGCACTTGCTATTTTAAAATTCACACCTAAACGCGGCGCAGTCTTGCTTAATAAAGTGCTTCGCTCCGCTATTGCCAATGCTGAAAATAATTTTGATATGGACGCCGATAACTTGGTTGTTTCTAAATGTTTCGTGGATCAAGGTCCTACTTTGAAACGTATTCACCCTCGTTCCCGCGGACAGGCATTTTCTATCTTGAAACATACTTCTCATATTACTGTTATCGTTTCTGAAAAACCTACTGAAAATTAAAGGAGGGAAATAGTTTGGGTCAAAAAGTTCATCCCCACGGTATACGCCTCGGTATCGTAAAAACTTGGGACGCTAAATGGTATGCTGATCGTGACTTCGCTAAAAACCTTCACGAAGATATCAAAATTCGTAAGGAATTGAAAAAGCAACTCCTTCAAGCAAGCGTTTCTCGTATCGAAACTGAACGCGCCAAAAACAGACTCAAATTAACTATCTGGACTGCTAAACCCGGTATGGTTATCGGTCGCGGCGGTTCCGGTATCGAAGATATTAAAAACAGTCTCAAAAAAATTACTGATAAACGCCTCGATATTAATATTACTGAAATTCGTCAACCCGATCTCGATGCTACGCTCGTTGCCGAAAATATCGCCGCTCAACTTGAAAGGCGTATCGCTTTTCGCCGCGCCATGAAACAGGCTGTAGGGCGTACCATGAGACTTGGCGCTAAAGGTATTAAAATTATGTGCTCCGGCAGATTGGGCGGTGCTGAAATTGCTCGTTCCGAATCCTACCGCGAAGGCTCCATTCCTTTGCATACTCTCCGCGCTGATATTGACTACGGTTTTGCTGAAGCCAATACCACTTACGGCAGAATCGGTATCAAAGTTTGGATTTTTAAGGGCGAAATTCTTCCCGAAAAGAAAGTTGCCAATGTGCAGCCTGTTGAAGGGAGCGATGATTAATGTTAATGCCTAAGCGCGTGAAATATCGTAAACAATTCCGCGGCAGAATGAAGGGTAAAGCCAACAAAGGTAACACCGTCGCTCACGGTCAATTCGGCTTGGTTGCTCTTGAACCTGCCTGGATCACTAACCGCCAAATTGAAGCCGCACGTATCGCTATGACTCGTTACATTCGCCGTGGCGGGCAAGTTTGGATTAAGATTTTCCCCGATAAGCCTGTTACTGCCAAGCCTGCTGAAACTCGTATGGGCAGTGGTAAAGGTTCTCCCGAATATTGGGTTGCTGTTGTTAAGCCCGGGCGCGTACTCTTTGAAATGGCCGGCGTCCCTCGTGAAGTCGCCGCTGAAGCTATGCGCCTCGCAGGTCACAAGCTCCCTATCAAAACTAAATTTATTGACACTCATCATCAAGGCGATGTCTTCGTTGAAGTCGTTAATGAATCCCTTGACGACGCTAAACGCGCTGCTCACAACGCCTTTGAAGAGGAAAAAGCGGCTCAAGCTGCGGAAGGCGGTGCTACTAATGAAAATTAATGAAATCCGCGATCTTACAGCCGATGAACAAGCCGCTAAACTTAAGGAACTGAAGGAAGAACTGTTCAACCTTCGTTTCCAACATGCAACCGGGCAACTTGACAACCCAATGCGTATTCGGCAAGTCAAAAAGTCAATAGCCCGTCTCAAAACCGAGTTAGCAGCTAAATAATCAAGTATGATACTTAGTTAATGTACTTTTTTGTACTTAAGTGCTTCAGGGAGGATTTTAGCCCGTGACACGGCTTCTTATTAATTTCTCATTAATAAACTTAGTCAAAATTTAGCTGCTTTTCTTATTTCTTTTGAAAGGAGGTTGCACTTTGGCTGATATTCGCAATGAACGCAAAACCCGTATCGGTAAAGTCGTTTCCGACAAAATGCAAAAAACTATCGTCGTTGCCATTGAGGAACTCGTTCAACATAAACTTTATAAAAAATCCGTCAAACGTACCATTAAATTTAAGGCTCACGATGAAAATAATGAGGCGCACATTGGCGATCGCGTCCAGATTATGGAAACCCGCCCGCTCTCCAAAGATAAGCGTTGGCGTCTTGTCCAAATCGTTGAAAAAGCTAAGTAAGGAGGTTATTTCGTGATTCAACAGCAAACTATGCTCACCGTTGCTGACAACACCGGCGCAAAAGATTTAATGTGCATTCGTGTGCTCGGCGGCTCTTTCCGTCGCTACGCCAACATTGGCGATATTATCGTTGCAAGCGTTAAATCTGCTGCTCCCGGCGGGCAAGTCAAAAAAGGCGATGTTGTTAAAGCCGTCGTTGTTCGCTCCAAAAAAGGTCTTCGCAGGCAGGACGGCTCTTATATCCGTTTCGATGAAAACGCCGCCGTTCTCATTAAAGAAGATAAAACCCCCCGCGGCACTCGTATTTTCGGTCCGGTCGCTCGTGAACTCCGCGACGCCGATTTTATGAAAATTATTTCCCTCGCTCCAGAAGTTTTATAAGGTGGTGTTACCTTGTACTCTAAATTGAATCTTAAAAAGGGCGATACTGTCGTTGTTCTTTCCGGCAAAGACAAGGGCAAACAGGGCGAAGTCATTCAAGCTTTACCTAAAAAAAATCAACTCATTGTCAAAGACGTCAACAAAGTTAAACGTCATACCAAGCCCAGTCTCAAAGCCCCTCAAGGCGGTATCATTCAAAAAGAAATGCCCCTTGACGCTTGCAAGCTTATGTTAATTTGCCCCGCTTGCAACAAGCCTACCCGTATCGCTCACAAAATTATCGACGGTAAAAATCTCCGCGTCTGTAAAAAGTGCGGCGAATCTATCCAATAGAAAGGAGGATTATTTTGAACAGACTGCTTGATAAGTACAAATCTGACGTTATCCCCGCCCTTACTCAAAAATTCAACTACAAAAATATTATGCAAGTTCCCAAACTTGATAAAATCGTTATCAATATTGCTTGCGGCGATGCTGTCGGCAATTCTAAGGCTCTTGACGCCGCCGTCAACGATCTTACCACTATTTCAGGTCAAAAACCCGTCATTACCCGCGCTAAAAAATCCCTTGCTGCTTGGAAATTGCGTAAAGGTATGGCTATTGGTTGCAAAGTTACATTGCGCGGCGATCGTATGTATGAATTTCTCGATAAATTTATGAATATCGCTCTGCCCCGCGTTCGTGACTTCCGCGGCGTTTCCCGTAATTCTTTTGACGGACGCGGCAACTACGCTCTCGGTATCAAAGAACAATTAATCTTCCCTGAAATTGAGTATGACAAAATCGATAAAATTCGTGGTATGGATATTATCATTGTTACTACCGCTAAATCCGACGAAGAAGCCCGCGAGTTCCTTTCGCTTATGGGTATGCCGTTCGCCAATGCTTAGGGAAGGTGTTTATCAAATGGCTAAAAAAGCTTTAATCGAAAAATGGTCCAAACAACCCAAATTTTCTACCCGCAGATACAACCGATGCAAAATTTGCGGGCGTCCTCACGGCTATATGCGTAAATTCGATATGTGCCGTATTTGTTTCCGTGAACAGTCTTACGCAGGGGCTATCCCAGGCGTTACTAAATCCAGTTGGTAATTTTTTGAAGGGAGGATATCGGTTACTTATGGCAATGACTGATCCTATTGCTGATATGCTTACGCGTATTCGCAATGCTAATTCTGTCTATCATGACAAAGTTGAAATCCCAGGCTCCAAAATTAAATCCGCTATCGCCGAAGTTTTGAAGCAGGAAGGTTTCATTAAAGACTACACTTTCGCGCAGGATAACAAACAAGGTATTCTTACCGTGTTTCTTAAGTATGGCGCAGATCGTGAAAAAGTCATTACCGGCATTCAGCGCATTTCTAAACCCGGCTTGCGTCAATATTCCCGCAAAAAAGATTTACCGCGCGTTTTGGGCGGCTTAGGTATCGCCATTATTTCTACTTCCAAAGGTATCATGAGCGATAAACAAGCCCGCAAAGTTGGTTTAGGCGGCGAAATTCTCGCTTACGTTTGGTAAAGGGGTGCTGTTATGTCTAGAATTGGTAGAGCACCTATCGATATTCCCGCCGACGTCACTGTTACTATCGACGAGAATAATTTGGTGCACGTTAAAGGTCCCAAGGGCGAACTTTCCCGCAGGATCTCTCAAGATTTGAAAATAACCATCGACGGCAATATCTTATCCGTTGCTCGCCCGTCCGATGATAAAGTCCACAGAAGTTTACATGGTCTTTCCCGTACTCTTATTCATAATATGGTTGTTGGCGTTACTTCAGGTTTTACCAAAAATCTTGAAATTACCGGCGTCGGTTACCGCGCCGCTAAACAGGGCAAAAATTTATCTTTGGCTCTCGGCTATTCCCACCCTGTCATTATCGAACCCCCAGCTGGTATTACCCTTGACGCCCCTACACCTACTACTATCACTGTTCACGGCTCCGATAAAGAATTGGTCGGCGCGGTCGCTGCCAATATTCGCAAATGGCGTGAACCCGAGCCTTACAAAGGCAAAGGTATTAAATACGCCGGTGAACATATCCGCCGCAAGGAAGGCAAAGCCGGCGGTAAGAAATAGTGTGGCAGTTGGATAGTGTGTTAGTGGCGTAGTAACCAAACTATTACACTACAGCACTATCACACTACTGCACTACAATGAAAGGAGAGTACCTGTATGCTTCTCAAGGCAGATAAAAATAAATTGCGTCAAAAGCGGCACTTGCGCATTCGCAGCCACATTCACGGCACTGCTGATCGTCCCCGCTTGAATGTTTTCCGCTCCTTGGCGCATATCTACGTACAGATTATTGACGATGAAAAAGGCGTAACGCTTATCGCGGCCAGTTCACTTGATAAAGACTTTGAAGGCAGCGGCGGCAATATCGAAGGCGCAAAAAAAGTTGGCGCGGCTATTGCGAAAAAAGCGTTGGCAGCCGGTATTACTGAAGTTGTATTTGATCGCGGCGGCTATATCTATCACGGGCGCGTTAAAGCATTGGCAGAAGCGGCTCGTGAAGGCGGCTTAAAATTCTAAGAAAAGGAGGTTTACACATTGCCAAGAAACGATAGAGACGACAGAAGAAATGACAGATTCGATAATGAAACCCCGGAATTTGAAGAAAAAGTTGTTTTTATAAATCGTGTTGCAAAAGTTGTTAAGGGCGGTCGCCGTTTTTCTTTCAGTGCACGTGTTGTAGTTGGAAATAAAAACGGTAAAGTCGGCGTAGGACTCGGCAAGGCGGCTGAAGTTCCTGAAGCTATTCGTAAAGGTATTGACGACGCCAAGAAAAATCTTGTTGAAATTGCCTTAAAAGATCGTTCAATTCCGCATGGAGTAGTTGGAGTTTTTGGCGCGGGGCGTGTAATGTTGCGTCCGGCGTCAAAAGGTACGGGCGTTATCGCCGGTGGTCCTGCGCGAGCGGTATTGGAACTTGCAGGCGTTCACGATATTTTGACAAAATCGCTCGGCTCTTCAAATCCAAATAATATGGTACGTGCAACTTTGGAAGGTCTTAAAATGTTGAAACGCGCTGAAAACGTCGCACAACTGCGCGGTAAAACTGTCAAAGAATTGTTTGTATAGGAGGACTGGAAATGGCTAAATTGAAAGTTACTTTAACCAGAAGCCTTATCGGTTATCCTGAAACACAACGCAAAACAGTTCGCGCGCTCGGTCTTCGCAAGATTAATTCCGAAAGAATTTTTGAAGACGCGCCTACAATTCGCGGACAACTTTTTAAGGTTAAGCACTTGGTTAAAGTTGAAGAAATTGCTGAATAATAGGGAATAGTGGCTAGGGGTTAGTGAGTAGTGGTTAGTGAGTAGGGAGTAGTAAAAAATCTATTCCCTATTCCCTATTGGCTATTCCCTAATCCCTAGTTTCTGTTAGTGATAAGGAAGGTACTAAAATGAAATTGAATGAACTTCAACCGGCGGCGGGCGCGCGTAAAAAAGAAGTGCGTGTAGGTCGCGGTACAGGATCCGGCAGAGGTAAAACTTCTTGCCGCGGTCATAAAGGACAAAATGCACGTAGCGGCGGCGGAGTTCGCCCGGGCTTTGAAGGCGGACAAATGCCGATCTATCGTCGCTTGCCTAAGCGCGGTTTCAAAAATATTTGGGCGAAAGAATACGCCGAAGTTAATGTTGAAACTCTTAATCGTTTTGAAGACGGCGCAGAAGTTGACGCGGTTGCACTCGTTGAAGAAGGTATTCTGAAAAATGTTTATGACGGTATCAGAATCCTTGGCAACGGTGAACTTACCAAAAAATTAACAGTACGTGCGCAAGGTTTTACCAAATCTGCAGTTCAAAAAATTGAGGCGGCGGGCGGTAAAACAGAGGTGATTTGAAGTGCTGGATGCACTGTCAAACATCGTAAAAATACCGGAACTTAGACAGCGAATAATTTTCACGTTGATAATGTTTGCGGTATTCAGAATGGGTACGCACATACCGGTACCGGGCGTCGATCCAACTGCAATTGAGCGGCTCTTTGAAAACGGCAGCTTGTTTGGATTGTTGGACCTGTTCAGCGGCGGCGCGTTCAGTAAGTTTTCAATCTTCGCAATGAGTATCACGCCCTATATCAATGCGTCAATCATAATGCAGCTGTTGACAGTGGTACTTCCAACTTTGGAGCAATGGAGCAAGGAAGGCGCGGAAGGTCACAAAAAAACAGTGAAAGTTACGCGGCAACTAACCGTAGTACTTGCATTCTTTCAAGCGTTGGGAATGTCGATAGGGCTAAAAGCGGCGATACTCAATCCAAATCCCGTAAACATACTGATAATCGCAATAACACTAACCGCGGGCACAACCTTGCTAATGTGGATAGGCGAACAAATCACAACTCAAGGCGTCGGAAACGGAATATCGCTGATAATCTTCGCGGGAATAGTAGCCGCGCTGCCAAAAAATATCGGTATCATCTATCAGTACCTGCAAGCCGGCACGATCAACTATTTCAGCGTGGTATTTTTCGCAATAATCGCAGTGTCAATGATAGTCTTTGTAATATTTGTGGAGGCAGGTTATCGCCGCGTCCCAATCACATATGCAAAACGCGTAGTTGGCAGCCGAGCGTACGGCGGGCACACTTCACACATACCGCTGAAAGTCAATCAAGCGGGCGTCATTCCAATAATCTTTGCGTCAAGCGTGCTGATGTTCCCACTCACTATCGCGCAGTTCATTGACAACACCACAATTAAAACAATCGCCGCCTACCTGCAATGGGGAACGCCGCTTCAAACTGCAATTTACGTTGTGCTGATAATCTTTTTTACATATTTTTACACGGCGGTTACAGTGAAAATCCCTGATATGGCGGAAAATCTGAAAAAGTACGGCGGATTTGTACCGGGGATAAGACCCGGGCAACCGACGGCTGATTATATCGACCACGTTTTGACAAGATTAACATTGGCAGGAAGTATCTTTTTATCGTTCATCGCAGTGTTGCCGACGTTAATTGCGGGCGCAACGAATATTCAGGGCGTGTACTTCGGCGGTACGGCGTTATTAATTGTGGTGAGTGTAGCGTTGCACACGATGAAACAAATTGAGGCAATGGTCGTTATGCGGCACTATGAAGGCTTTATGAAATAGGGAGTAGGGAATAGCCAATAGGGAATAGATTTTTTACTACCCACTACTCCCTACTCACTATTCCCTAAAAAGGAGAAACAGCAATGCAGATAATCTTAATGGGACCGCCCGGAGCCGGAAAAGGTACGCAGGCGGCTGAATTGGTAAAAAAATTTGGAATACCGCAAATTTCAACGGGCGATATGTTCCGCGCGGCGGTTAATGAAGGCACAGAGTTAGGCAAAAAAGCGGCTGAATGTATGAAAACCGGCGCACTTGTACCTGATGAAGTTACTGTCGGAATTGTTAAGGAACGTTTAAGCAAGGCGGATTGTGCGAAGGGCTTTATACTGGATGGTTTTCCGCGCACGGTAGATCAAGCTGATTCTTTAAATAAAATTTTGGCAGATTTAGGCAAAAATTTAAGCGCAGTGTTGAACATTCACGTACCGGCGGAAGATTTAATTGAGCGCGCAGTAGGCAGAAGGATCTGTAAAAATTGCGGCAGTACCTACCACGTGAAATTTAATCCTTCGCACAAAGAAAATATTTGCGATAATTGCGGCGGCGAGCTTTTCCAACGCGCGGACGACAACGAAGAGACAATGAAAAATCGTTTAAGCGTGTACGAAAATTCAACGCGCCCGCTCATTGAATATTATAAAAAAGCAGGAAAATACACCGAGATAGACGGCAGACAGGCAATCGGTAAAGTTACTGAAGAAATGGAAAAAGTTTTGTCATCGGTGGAAGATTGAGGTAGCAGCGATGTCAAAACAAGATGTAATCGAAGTGGAAGGCAAAGTATTGGAAGCCCTCCCAAATGCAATGTTTCAGGTTGAATTGGAAAACGGGCATACAGTTTTGGCGCACGTTTCCGGCAAAATCAGAATGAACTTTATCAGAATTTTACCGGGCGACAAAGTTACAATCGAACTTACGCCTTATGACTTGTCCAGAGGCAGAATTACTTATCGTTTTAAGTAAAATTTTTAAACTGATTAAAAAGCCGTCGGAACTTCCGGCGGTTTCTTTAACGGCACAAAATTTTTGAAAAAAATTAGCCGCCCGCTTTTGCACTTTGGTAACACATTTGCGCCGCTGTCAAATTTAGAACTTTCTACACGTTTGCAAATTAACCAACGAATTGTGCGCTTAGAGAGCATGCCTTGCTACGCAAGCCACGCAGGGCGGGAAAAAGCACTTTTCTTTTGTTACTTTTCTTTTTGGCTTTGGAAAAATAAAAGTAAATATATAAAAAATACTCCAAATTTTTAAGGAAAATTATTTTTTTGTAGACAAAATAAAAAAAATATGTTACATTACTGATTCGTTAAGGAGGCGGTAATTTTGAAAGTCAAACCGTCGGTAAAGCGTCTTTGCGACAAATGCAAAATTATTAAACGCAAGGGGCGCGTCATGGTAATTTGTGAAAATCCCAAGCACAAACAGCGTCAGGGATAATTTATTTAAGGAGGTGAAAAAATTATGGCACGTATAGCCGGTGTAGATTTGCCACGTGATAAGAGAATTGAATACGCGTTAACTTACATTTTTGGAATTGGGCTTCCAACTTCGCAAAAAATTTTGGAAATGACAGGCGTTAATCCCAATACCCGCACAAAAGATCTCACGGATGATGAAGTTGTAAAACTTCGTGATGCCATCGATCACAATTTCGTAGTTGAAGGCGATCTTCGTCGTGATATTCAGATGGACATTAAGCG
>JAFSZS010000124.1 GCA_017455645.1 Selenomonadaceae bacterium
CTCCACGTTGTAGGAACATATTCAATTCGAACGCCCAAAGAATCAGCAATAATTTTTGAAAGTTCGGCGTCAATTCCTTCATATTCGCCATTTGAATTTAAATAGGACATTGGGCGATAATCGCCGGTTGTGCCGATTCTGATTGTGCCGCGTTCCAAAATATCTTCAAGGTGTCCCGCCTCTGCACTGCCAAAAATTAAAAGCGTCGCGCAGATTATTAAAAATTTTTTCAACAAAATAAAAACCTCCTTACAAACCAAAAAGCGCGTCAGCAAATTCTTTGGCGTTAAACGGGCGTAAATCGTCAAGACCTTCGCCTACGCCTACCCATTTAACGGGAATGTTTAACTCTTCCTTAATACCGATAATCATACCGCCTTTAGCCGTGCCGTCCAATTTCGTCAAAACAATTCCGGTAATATCTGCGGACTTTGAAAATAATTCGGCTTGACGAAGTGCATTTTGCCCGGTCGTGGCGTCAAGTACCAATAAAACTTCGTGCGGTGCGCCGCTAATTCCTTTGCCGATAATTCGATTGATTTTTTTCAGCTCTTCCATAAGATTAAATTTATTTTGCAAGCGTCCCGCCGTGTCAACTATTAAAACGTCGATATTTTTTGCAACGGCGGAGCGGGCGGCGTCCAGTGCAACAGATGAAGGATTTGAGCCTTCACTGTGCTTGATAATTTCTGCGCCGGTACGCTCTGCCCAAACTTCCAACTGATCAATCGCTCCTGCGCGAAAAGTATCTGCGGCGGCTACCATTACTTTTTTGCCTTGTTCGGAATAGTACGCACTCAATTTGCCAATAGTTGTAGTTTTGCCCGCGCCATTAACGCCTATCATTAAAATAACGTGCGGCGGCGTCAAATTTACCGCGTCGCCTTCTTCTTCAATCAGCAATTCACGTATCTGGTTAGACAAAAATATTTTTACGTCCATTGGCGAATTTATTTCTGCCTTGCGAATACCCTTGCGCAGATTTTCCATAAGTTTTTCTGTGGTTTTAGTTCCAACATCTGACATTATTAAAGTTTCTTCCAGTTCCTCCAAAAGTTCCTCGTCAATTTTTGTAGTGTTGTTTAAAAGTTCGTCAATTTTATCTGCAAGTTTTTCACGCGTTTTGGCTAAGCCGGCTTTTAATCTGTCAAAAAATCCCATTTGAAAAACTCCCTTCACAAAAAATTTCTGCGCCTATTTTATAACATTTTAAGCAATAAAAAAAGCCGCCTTTCACGGGCGGTTATTTTTTTTACAATCAGAATTAGAAATTTATTTTACGATATGTTTTTCAATTTCGCCAATCAGTGCGTAATGTGATTCGCCGTAAATAATATTTTTCGGGTCGTTGTACTGCGCCACTACGTCTTCAGGTTCAAAGTCTTTATCCATTTGCTTGAAATAAATTTTTTTGCAAATGTAAATCTCGTTTGCCTCTTTGAAAGTTATTCCGTTTTCAAGAAATTCAGGCGTAATGCCGGTTTCTTTAATTTTGTCAAGGTCTCTGCCGGATTTATAGCCGAAAACTTTATGAATTTTGTTAAGCTGTTTTGGAAAATATGACACGGTAAAATAATCGCTTGCCTTGATAAATTCAAACGTGTACCTTTCCGGTTTAATAAATGCAAAGTACGCCGCTTTGCCCCAAATCATTCCTTCTGCGCCAAACATTATTGTCATAGCGTTAAAATTTTCCGATGTCCCTGCGCTGATAAGTGCCAATTCTTTGCCAACGTTCGCCATTTAATGTTCACTCCTTTTGTAGGTCATTTTATAATAAAATTTTTCAAATTTCAAATAAAAAATTCCATTCAAAAATAAACTCTGGTACATTTCGCCGCAAAAACTTATAAACCTGCACAGCGTGAACTTTTTCGTATAAGGTTAAATCGTCGATAAAAATTGCGGCAGTTGTAAAGCCGTGCTATAATCGACTGGTAAAAAATTTTAAGGAGAGACCTTGATGAAAGAATTACTTTTGGGAAACAAAGCGATAGCACGCGGCTTGTATGAAGCGGGCGTTTGTTTTGTTTCAAGTTATCCCGGCACGCCGTCAACAGAAATTACAGAAGAGGCGGCGAAGTTTGACGAAATTTACTGCGAATGGGCACCGAATGAAAAAGTAGCAATGGAGTCAGCATTTGGCGCAAGTTTGGCAGGCAGACGCGCCTTTTGCGGACAAAAACACGTAGGCTTGAATGTTGCCGCCGACCCGCTTTTCACAATGTCTTATACAGGCGTCAACGCGGGCTTGGTTGTAGTTGTTGCAGATGATGCAGGTATGCACTCTTCGCAAAATGAACAGGACAGCCGCCACTACGCAATAGCCGCCAAAGTTCCAATGTTGGAGCCGTCAAATTCTGCGGAGGCGTTGGAATTTACAAAACGTGCTTACGAAATTTCCGAGCTTTTCGATACGCCCGTTATAATAAAAATGTGTACCCGCGTTGCACATTCTCAATCAGTTGTCGAAATTGGCGAGCGTCAAGTTCCCGAAAAAACTTACGAAAAAGATATTGCAAAATATGTAATGATGCCAGGCAACGCCAAAAAGCGTCATCCCGTAGTTGAGGCGCGTACAAAAAATTTGATTGAGTACGCAGAAAAAACGCCGCTCAACCGCGAAGAAATTTTTTCAGACGAAATAGGAATTATAACTTCTTCGACAAGTTATCAGTACGTCAAGGAAGTTTTCGGCGATACTGTCAGCGTTTTAAAATTGGGAATGATAAACCCGTTGCCGCCGGAAATGATTAAAAATTTTGCCGCCAAAGTCAAAAAATTGTACGTGGTTGAAGAACTTGACGACGTTATAGAAAGTTTTGTTAAGACGTTGGGAATTGCCGTTGAAGGTAAAAATATTTTGCCGAACATTGACGAATTTTCGCAGAATTTAATTGCAAAGGCGTTTGGCAAAGAAATTTCTGAAGGCGTAACGCTTGAAGATAATATTCCCGGGCGTCCGCCGGTAATGTGCGCGGGCTGTCCTCATCGCGGCTTGTTTTACTCTCTCAAAAAAAGAAATTGTACAGTTTTGGGCGATATTGGCTGTTACACTTTGGGCGCAGTGCCGCCGCTTTCAACTATTGAATTAACTTTGTGTATGGGCGCGTCGATTGGCGCAACTCACGGCTTTAATAAAATGCTCGGCGAAAAATCCGAAGGTAAAACCGTTGCAGTTATTGGCGATTCAACTTTTATGCACTCGGGAATGACAGGACTGGCGAACGTCGCTTACAATCAATCTAATTCGACTGTAATTATTTTGGACAATTCAATTACAGGTATGACGGGACATCAGCAGAATCCTACAACCGGCTACAATATCAAAGGCGACCCCGCCGGAAAAATTAACCTTGAGGCGTTGGTTAAAGCTATGGGGATTAACCGCGTCAGAATTGTTGATCCGTACAATTTAAAAGAATGTGATGCCGCAATTAAAGAAGAATTAGCCGCGCCTGAACCTTCGGTTATTATTTCGCGCAGACCTTGTGCCTTGTTGAAGTACGTTAAACATAATCCGCCGCTTTACGTCGACAGTGAAAAATGTATCGGCTGTAAATCTTGTATGAAAATCGGCTGTCCCGCAATTTCTATGAAGGACGGCAAAGCAACGGTTGACGCCACGCAGTGCGTAGGTTGTAATGTTTGCAGTCAACTTTGTCCGAAAAAAGCGTTTGCAAGTACGGAGGAAAAATAATGGAAACTAAAAATATAATAATCGTCGGCGTAGGCGGGCAAGGTTCACTTTTGGCGAGTAAAATTTTGGGACACTTGCTTTTAAATCAAGGCTACGACGTCAAAGTTTCAGAAGTGCACGGAATGAGCCAACGCGGCGGCAGTGTTATAACTTACGTGCGTTTTGGCGACAAAGTTTATTCGCCGGTTGTCGATAAAGGGCAGGCTGATTTTATAGTTTCGTTTGAAATTTTGGAAACTGCGCGATGGCTTGAATGTTTGAAAGACGGCGGGCAAATTGTAACTAACACTCAACAAATTGACCCAATGCCGGTAATTATCGGCGCGGCTGCTTATCCTGAAAATCTTGTTGAAAAAATGCGTGCCAAGGGTATAAAAGTTGACGCTATGGATTGTTTGACGCTTGCAAGACAGGCAGGCAGTCAAAAAGCCGTGAATATAGTTTTGCTCGGCAGATTGTCACATTACTTTGACATTCCGGAGGAAGCGTGGCAAGAATCCTTAAAAGCGAACGTGCCGCCAAAATTTTTAAAATTAAATCAAAAGGCGTTTGAACTCGGCAAACATTTTGTATCATAAAAAAATCGTCGTACCAAGGGTATAAAAGTTGATGCTATGGATTGTTTGACGCTTGCAAGACAGGCGGGCTCTCAAAAAGCCGTGAATATAGTTTTGCTCGGCAGATTGTCACATTACTTTGACATTCCGGAGGAAGCGTGGCAAGAATCCTTAAAAGCAAATGTACCGCCCAAATTTTTGGAACTGAATCAAAAAGCCTTTGAACTCGGTAAGCATTTTGTATCATAAAAAAAATTATCGTGCAGGGTTGCCTTTGCCGCCGAAAAATTATATTATTGTAAAAAAGTTTAAAGGAGCTGAAGTTTTAATGTTGTTGAAAAAGACAAAAATTATCTGCACGCAAGGACCGGCAACCGACGCGCCGGGCGTAGTTGAAAAACTTATTGAAAACGGTATGAACTGCGCGAGATTTAATTTTTCACACGGCGACCACGCAGGGCACAAAATGCGTATCGACGCGGTACGCGCCGCCGCCCAAAAAATGAATCGCGTTGTAGCTTTAATGCTCGATACAAAAGGTCCCGAAATGCGCCTCGGCGAATTTGCAGCGGGCGAAGTCCAACTTGTAGCCGGAAATAAATTCACTTTGACAAACGACGATACGCCCGGCGATGAAACACATTGCGCAGTCAGCCATAAAAAACTTTATGAAGAAGTCGTTATCGGCGAAAAACTTTTGCTTAGCGATGGTCTCGTTGAACTTAGAATTGACGAAATTAAAGACAAAGATATTATCACCACAATTTTAAATTCCGGCAAAATGAGCACTCGTAAACGCGTAGCCGCGCCCGGCGCAACTTTAAGCCTTCCCGCAATTTCCGAACAAGACGAAAAAGATATTATTTTTGGCGTTGAAAACGATATGGATTTTGTGGCGGCAAGTTTCATTCAGCGCGCCTCCGACGTTGAAGAAATCAGAAAATTAATTGCGCGTCATCACGGGCATATGGAAATTATCCCCAAAATTGAAAACCTCGCAGGCGTTCAAAATATCGATGATATTATTGCAGTTTCTGACGGTATTATGGTTGCGCGCGGCGATTTGGGCGTTGAAATTCCCGCTGAAGATGTTCCCGTTATTCAAAAAGAAATTATCAAAAAATGCAATGACGCCGGTAAACCCGTTATTGTTGCAACACAAATGCTTGAATCTATGACTGTAAACCCCCGCCCCACTCGCGCAGAAGTTTCTGACGTAGGCAATGCAATTTGGGACGGCGCAGACGTCATTATGTTAAGCGGCGAAACTGCAAGCGGCAAATATCCCGTTGAAGCGGTTGCTACCATGACGAAAATTGCGCAGCGCGTCGAAAAAGCTCTTTCCTACAAACAAATTTTTGAAGAAAAAGGTATTAACAGGAAATTTTCACAAACTGACGCTATTGCACATGCAACGGTTCAGCTTGCTTACGAACTTAACGCAACGGCGATTATCACGCCCACAAAGTCCGGCTACACTACAAAAATTTTGTCGAAGTATCGCCCTCAAGCGGTTATTGTTGCATTTGCGCCCAATCAAGTTATCGCGCGTCATTTGGCTTTACGTTGGGGCGTTTTCGTTGTTCCCGAGACTCCTTGGCTTAATCAAGATGAAATGTTTGCTTACGTTACAAGAGTTGCACTTGAAAACGGCTTCGTTAAAAAAGGCGATGTTACCGTTATTACAAGCGGCTTGAAATACGGCGCGGGCGGTACAAGCGCAATTCAACTTCATACTATCGAATAAAATTTTTTTTGAAATAGGAGGTTACGCGGTCGGAGCAATTCTGACCGCTTTTTTTATGAAGAAAATTTTTCTGTTGTTAATTTTAATGTTGACTGTTAGCGGTTGCGGCGGCGGTACGAAAGAAGACGGCAAATTAAAAATTGTCACGTCATTTTACCCTATTTACCTTGAAACAATTAACATTGCGGGAAATATTGACGGCGTGGAAGTTGTAAATTTGACTAAGCCGCAAACAGGCTGCCTTCACGATTACCAACTTACAACCGAAGATATGAAAACCCTTGAAACGGCTGATATTTTTGTTGTGAACGGCTTGGGAATGGAAAATTTTTTGGACAAAGTTACAAAGGATTTAAAAATTGTCAACGCCTCGCAGTCTGACGAAATTTATTTGCTGAAAGACGGCGAAAATTTTAATCCGCACGTTTGGATGAGTGTAACTTACGCAATGCAACAAGTTTTGGCGATTCAACGGCAACTTTGCGAAATTGACCCCGCGCACGCCGAAAACTACAAGAAAAACGCGCTTAATTATCTTAATGAACTTTCAGCCCTGCGCGACGAAATGCATTTTGCGCTGGATAATCTGCCCAACAAAGATATTGTAACTTTTCATGAAGCTTTTCCGTATTTTGCGGCAGAATTTAAACTGAATATTTTGGGCGTTATCGAACGTGAACCGGGTACAGAGCCGACGCCGCAAGAATTGATTGACACTGTAAAAATTGTAAATGAAATGCCGGTAAAAGTTCTGTTTACCGAGCCACAATATTCGCCAAAAGCCGCCGAAACTATCGCACGTGAAACCGGCGCAAAAATTTTTACTCTTGACCCAATTACAACCGGCGAAGCCAAAATTGAAAATATCAACGACTACCAAAACAAAATGCGCCAAAATATGAATACGCTTGTTGAGGCGTTGCAATAGATTTTTTTATTGATTGACACTGTAAAAATTGTAAATTCGCCAAAAGCCGCCGAAACTATCGCACGTGAAACCGGCGCAAAAATTTTTACTCTTGACCCAATTACCACCGGCGAAGCCAAAATTGAAAATCTCAATGACTACCAAAACAAAATGCGCCAAAATATGAAAAGTCTTTCTGAAGCGTTGCAATAAATTTTTTAATTGGCTGACACTGTAAAAATTGTAAATGAAATGCCGGTAAAAGTTCTGTTTACCGAGCTGCAATATTCGCCAAAAGCCGCTGAAACTATCGCACGTGAAACCGGCGCAAAAATTTTTCCCCTTGACCCAATTATCACCGGCGAAGCCAAAATATGAAAACTTTGTTTGAGGCGTTGAATTGAAAAAAATTTTCGTTTAACTTGATTTTTAAAATTCATAATGATAAAATTCACGCGGTTTAATTTGGGAGAGATTAGCGAGGCAAAATTAAACTTGGAGGCAATTTTTAAATGAAAAGAAATTTAATCCCTGCGTTGGCAACAACTTTAATTTTGGGAATGACTTCAACAACTTTTGCGGCGGCTAATCCTTTTTCTGACGTTCCCGCCGGTCATTGGGCTTACGATTCAGTTACAAAATTGGCAAACGAAGGAATAATTGAAGGTTACGGCGACGGCACTTACCGCGGCAACAGAAATATCACCCGTTACGAAATGGCGCAAATGGTAGCCCGCGCACTTGCCCGCGTTCCAAAAGGCAACACCACTACCACAATCAGCGGCACAAGTCGCGCAGAACTTGATAAACTTGCCGCCGAATTTCGAGACGAACTTGACAGCCTCGGCGTGCGCGTTGCCGAACTTGAAAGAAATGCTGATTTTGTTAAGTGGGAAGGCAAAATTGAATACACTTATACGCGTTCAAAAACCGACCCCGGCAATACCGGCACTAAAGAAAAAGAAACCGGCAACGGCTACGTTTTCCAACTGAATCCTTCTGCAGAAGTCAACGATCATTGGACGGCAAACGCAAGAATTGAAGCTGAAGGCGATTTAAAAACAGATGAAACTTTTGACGCAACTTTGACGCGCGTTTGGGCTGAAGGCGATTATGATAAATTCAATGTCAAACTCGGCAAAATGGAACTTTTCACGAATGAAGACGGCTTAATTTGGGATACAGAATTTTCAGGCGCGGCTTTAACTTTCGGCAGTAAATGGAAAATTACCGGAATGGGCGGGAGAATTGCGGCTGACGGAGTAGGCGGCGGAATTTTGGGCGAATTTGACACTGAAGATGATCCAAGCAATTTTGTCGGCGTAAATCTTCAATATGAAAATGACGCGGGCTTATTCGGCGGCGCGGCGTGGTATCAAGTCAAAGACGACGATTTTAAAACTGTAAATTATTCAAACGGCGGCGACACTGACAAGGCAAATATTTGGTCTGCAAATTTAGGTTACGCCTTCAACGATAATTTCAGCATTTCCGGCGCGTACGCACAAAATACAAAGGCTGACACTGAAAAATATTCTTGGCAAGCGTCATTAAATTTTGGAAATTATGACGATAACCCCGAAAAAGGCGACTGGAGTTTTGGCGCAGGTTATCGCCGTTACGGTACAAACGTTTCATTTGCTCCAACTGCTGAAGACGTTATCGAAGGTACAAAGGGCTGGTTTTTAAATGCGGCTTACGCTCCCTTCAAAAATGTTGGACTCGGCGCAAAATATTTCAAAGGCAAATACATAACCGACGGCGGCGACGCTGATAATATTTGGGGACGCGTCGAATTTTTCTTCTAAAATTTTTTAAATTACAGTTTCAAAATGGTAAGTAAGTATCTGCAAAGTGCGTACTTGCTATTTTTTTATTTTTAATTAAAATATTTTCAATGAAAGGAGAAGATTTAAAATGCTCAACGAAATTAATTGGCCGAAAGAATATTTGCCGGGTACAACAGACAATTTTGCTTCAAATGAAATTATTGTTAAGGGAATTACCGCGCAGGACGTTTTTGAAAATCTTATCGACACTTCAATTTGGACAAGCTATTACAAAAACGCCTCCGATATTGAATTTTACAACACGAAAGGTACAAAATTGCAAGCCGACACGCGCTTTAAATTTAAAACTTTCGGCTTTCCGATTGAAGCTGAAATTGTAGAATTTGAGCCGCCGACTGAAAATAAACCTGCGCGACTTGCATGGCACGGCTGGGCAGAAGGCGACGCCGAACACCGCCTTGACGTTATTCACGCGTGGCTGTTGGAAGATTTACCCGAAAACCGCGTAAGAATTTTAACGCAAGAATCGCAAAAAGGTAAACCCGCCAAAGATTTATTCAACACCGAGCCGGATATTATGAATCAAGGGCATCAAGACTGGATTAAGGGCTTGGCGCGTACTGTCCTTGCCGCAAAAAATAAATGACGGCTGAAAAAATTCCTGCCTGCCCGGTTGAAGTGGCTTTAAAATTTATTGGCGGCAAATACAAGCCGATAATTTTGTACCATTTGTTTCAAAATACGTTGCGATTCAGTCAACTGCAAAAATTAATTCCACAGGCAACGCAAAAAGTTTTGACGCAGCAACTTAGAGAATTGGAAAGCGACGGCGTAATTCACAGAGAAGTTTTTCCCGTTGTTCCGCCGAAAACCGAATATTCAATTACAGAGTTTGGGAAAAAACTTTACCCCGTAATTTTGGCAATGTCAGAATTTGGAAAATTTTTTCTGAAAAATAATTAAATAAAAAAAAGACTGCCGCAAAATTTTCTGCGGTAGTCTTTTTAGTTTGGAAAATTTTTTACAATTCGAGTTTTAAAATTTTTTCTGTAATTTCGTCGAGTTGCTTTTCGGTCGGCAAATTTGCAATTCTGATTTTGTCAAGAATAATTTCGACGCCCGCGGCTTTTAATTCGTCTTCAACAAGTGCGATACTTTGTCCGCCCCAGCCGTAAGAACCGAATGCAAAGCCTTTGTGATTCAGCGGGCGAAGTCCCTTAATGTAGCAAAGAAAACTTGCGATTGTCGGCATCATCTGATTGTTAATCGTAGGCGAGCCGACGGCAAGATATTTACTTTTGAAAATATCAGTAACAATATCTGAAAGCGGCGTATGTTTAATATCGTAGTAGGCGGCAGGAATCCCGCGCTTAGCAAATGCTTCAGTGATTGTTTGCGCCAAAATTTCTGTCGAGTGCCACATTGAATCAAAAACCACAACCGCGCAATCTTCGACTTCTTCACTGCTCCAATATTTGTAAGCTTCAATGATTTTGTTAATGTTTGAACGCCAAATGACGCCGTGTCCTGTTGCGATAAGTTGAATTTCCAAATTGCCGAGCGCGTTTAACGCAGTTTGCGCCTGCTTGCCAAACGGCATTAAAATATTTGCGTAATATTTTTTCGCCTCAAAAAGTACCGTGCTTAAATCGTTTTCGTCGTCAAATCTCATTGCGGTTGCGAAATGTTCACCGAAGGCATCATTGCTGAACAAAATTTTTTCTTCCGGGCAATAAGTTACCATTGAGTCGGGCCAATGCAACATCGGTGTTGGTACAAATTGCAAAGTTCTTTCACCAATAGAAATACTGTCGCCGGCTTTGACGGGTTTATAATTTAAATTGCCGTAACGCGCGGTTAAACCTTTCAAGCCGTTGGGATTTGTTGTAATAATTTCGGCGTTTGGAGCAAGCGCGGCAATTTCGCGCAGGCTGCCGGAATGGTCGGGCTCAACGTGACTTGAAATTATCACGTCAATTTTTGCAGGATCAATCACTGAAGAAATACGCGCCAAAAGTTCATCTTTGAAATTAATTTTTACGGTGTCAATCAAGGTAATTTTTTCGTCAAGAATAAGATAGGCGTTGTAGGTGGAGCCGCGGGAAGTTTCGTAGCCGTGAAAATTTCTCATTGACCAATCAACCGCGCCTACCCAGTAAATATTTTTCGCAATTTCAACAGCCTTGCAGTTATTCATAAAAATTTCTCCCTTACAAAAAATTTATTCTTCATTGTCAGCAATGTTACGTTTAATATTTTCGTCAATCCAATTTGAAACTTCTTCAGAATCTTTATTGAAAACAAAAACTAATTCGCTGATTAAAATTTGGCGTGACAATTCCATTAAACGGCGTTCACCGCTGGAAATTTTGCGCTTGAGACTTTGGCGCGTGATATTTCTTGCAACCGCGGCAACTTCCAAAATATCGCCGGTTTTTAATCTGTCAAGGGTTGCATGAAAACGCTTATTCCAACTGCCGACGCTGTCATCAGATTTTCCCGCCAAAACTTCAGCAACTGCGCTTGTTTGTTCCTTGTCAATTATTTTTCGCAAGCCCATTGCTTCCACTTGTTCAACCGGCAACATAAGTCTTAAATTGCCCATCGAAAGATTTAAAGTGTAATAAGATTGTTTTTCGCCGTTGACTTCCTTTTCTTCAATTCCGACGACCTCACCTGCGCCGTGCATAGGGTAAACTATTTTGTCTCCAACTTTCAACTTACGCCACCTCCGGTTTTAGGGAAATAGGAAATAGGGAATAGCCAATAGGGAGTAGTAACTATTCCCTATCCACTACCCACTATTCCCTATAATCTATTCATTTTTTGTTGAGCGCATAAATAAATTCATAAGCTGCTCTTCGGGATCCGAATTTTCGTACAGAATTTTGAAAACTGCGCGACAAATAGGCAATTCCACGCCGGTAATTTTTGAAAGTTCCATAAGTGCGCCGACTGTATCAGTGCCTTCAGCAAGTTTATCAAAATTTTTGTGAAGTACAAAATCTTCGCCGAATTTTCTGTTGCGACTGTGATTTGAAAAAAGCGTTGCCTCGTAATCGCCCAAATGACTTAAGCCGTAAACAGTCATTTTATCGCCGCCCAAAGATTCAACAAGCCTTGAAAGTTCAACCGTGCCGCGAGCCATTAACGCGCCCTTTAGACTTGTACAATTTAAGCCGTCCAACATTCCCGCCGCAATTCCTATAACATTTTTTGCCGCCGCGCCAATTTCAATTCCAATTAAATCTGTGCCGTAATAAAAGCGAATCAGCGGGCTTTTAAAAATTTCCACAATTTCCTGTGTCAAATTTTCTTTGATTGACGCCATTACCATACAGTTTGGAATACTTCTTACCAAGTCTTCAACGTGCCCGGGTCCTACCCAAACTGCAACATTTTGACTTTCGAGCATTTCGGCAAAAATTGTTGAAAGTCTTTTACCCGTGCCGCGCTCCAAGCCTTTCATGCAAAGTACAAATTTTTTTTGTCTTATGTCAAGATTTAAATCAAGAATTTCTTTCAGCAAGCCGCGCAAATTTTGAGTACCAACTGAAATTATTATTACGTTTGCAAAGTTCAAAGTTTCTTCAAGATTTTTAGACAAGTGAACATTTTCCGGCAGTTTCAGATAATCGTTGCCGCCGGTTGTTTCAAGCTGTTGCATATTTTTTGAATTTGCTCGCCCGTAAAGTGTTACGTCGTGTCCAATTTTGCTTGAGTACCACGCGTGAAAACTTCCCCAGCGTCCGCAACCTATTATACTTATTTTCATTCAAGTCCTCCATTTTTAGGGATATAGGGATATAGGGGTATAGGGATATAGGGATATAGGGATTGCAAAAATTTTCCCCTAGTCCCTAGTTCCCTTTATCCCTAGTTCCCTGACAACTTCAGCTGCCAAAATTAAACCTGCCACCGATGGAACAAAAGCCGCACTGCCGATAATTTTTTCAGCTGAAACTTTGCGCGGCATTTCTTCAGAGTAAACAACTTTCAAATTTTGTACGCCGTATTCTTTCAATTTTTTTCGCATAACTTTTGCAACGGGGTCTACCGCCGTTTGAAAAATATCAGCAACTTTAAACTGCGTCGGGTCTAACTTATTGCCCGCGCCCATACTGGAAATAATTTTTATCCCGCGCCTTTGACATTCCAAAACCAAACTGATTTTTGCGGTGATTGTGTCTATTGCGTCAACCACATAATCATAATCGCAAATAAAAAAATTCTCGACCGGTTCGTCGGGAAGGTAAAATTTTTGAATTGTATCGACTTTTGCCGCGGGATTTATTTCAAAAATTCTTTCGCGCAGGACTTCAACTTTAGATTTTCCGACTGTCGAAGTCAGCGCGTGAATCTGCCGGTTAATATTTGTAATGTCAACGTTATCTTTGTCGATTAAAACCAAGTGCCCAATTCCCGAACGTGCAAGAGCTTCAACAGTGAAAGAGCCTACGCCGCCAATTCCGAAAATTGCAACGGTTGCCGCGCTTAACTTCAAAAAATTTTCTTCACCGATTAAAATTTTCAAGCGTTGAAATCTTGCGTCATTTGTCATTGTCATTATCCTTACTGAAATTGAACGGCTGAAATTTTTGCTCGCGCAGTTTTTCTTTGTTGAATAAAATTAAATATCCAACTGCGAATAAAAATACGCCGCCAATTCCGAAGACTGCCACGGTTGCCGCGCTTAACTTCAAAGAATTTTCTTCACCGATTAAAATTTTCAAGCGTTGAAATCTTGCGTCATTTGTCATTGTCATTATCCCTGTTGAAATTGAACGGCGAAATTATATTTTTCGGTTGACTTGGGCGGAAGGGCGAAATTGGAGAATTAAAAGAATTAAAGCCGGTATTTTGTGACATTTGCGGACCTTTCAACGCCAAACTGTCAGAAAAATCTGTAGCAATAACCATGGCTTGAATAACGCCGCGCATTTTGTCATTGATAACTACACCGAAAATTATATTGACTTCGCCTTGAGTTTTGCCAAAGATATAATCTGCCGCTTCGTTGACTTCGTACAGCGATAAATCTTGGTCGCCGGTGATATTCAAAATAATACCGCGTGCGCCGCGCAAGGAACGGTCGATTAATGGACTTTCAAGCGCGTTTTGAACTGCTTTAACCGCGCTGATATTACTTTGTCCAATTCCCAAAATTGCGTCGCTGGAGGTACTTTGTTGGAAAATTGTTGTAACGTCGGCAAAATCCACGTTAATAAATCCTGTTGTCAAAATTAATTCTGCGATACATTGAATGGCTTGCAACAAAACCAAATCAGCCGCCTTAAAAGCGTCAACGAAAGACAAATTTTTATTTTCGGGAAGTTTTAACAGGTTATCATTTTGAACAACAACGAGCGCGTCCATATTCGCCTGCATTTTGATAATACCTTCGTTGGCGATACGCTGTTTGCGGTTGCCCTCGAAGCCGAAAGGAACGGTAACGACGCCTACAGTTAAAATACCTAAAGTTTTGGCAATTTCTGCAATGATTGGAGCCGCGCCCGTACCTGCGCCGCCGCCCATTGCCGCGGTAATGAAAATTATATCTGCGCCGAGCATCAGATTTTTAATTCGGTCAGCTTCCATTTTTGCGGCGTGTTCGCCAATTTCTGTTTTGCCGCCGGTGCCGTGCCCGCGTGTCAAGTTGCCGCCTATTTGAATTGCTTTTATTTCGTCAACATTCAACAGGCTAAGGGCGTGCGCGTCCGTGTTTACTGCGATTAATTCGACGTCTTTTAATTCGCCTTCAGCCAAACGTTTTATGACGTTGCCGCCGCCGCCGCCTACGCCGAAAACTTTTATTTTTACAACTGCGCGACCAATGGAGGCTGAATCAGCCGCGCCCTGCTTTCCGGCACTTACTCGCAAGTTTTGAATATTGTTGTTGAGTATCTCCATAGTCGTACCGACCCTTTCCAATTTTCCGAAATAACAATTTTCTATTCGACAGTATTTTTAAAATTTCCTTTAATTCTTCAGCTTATATTTTTTAAAAACTATTCCCTATTCCCTATTCCCTACTCCCTATTCCCTAGCCCCTAGCCCCTAGACTTGCCGCTGATAACGCGCCATTGAGTTACAATAATTCCGGCTATCATCAGCACGCAACCAAAAATTTCTCTGCCTGTCATTTGTTCGCCCAAAATCAGCCAACTTGACACTGCGCCGAAAATACTTTCAAAACTCATAAGAATTGCAGCCGCCGCCGGTTCAGCGTATTTTTGCCCGTAAATCTGCAAAGTAAATGCAACGCCCGAACTCATCACGCCGCCATAAATTATTGGAATTGCCGCGCTTGTCATTGTTTCAAGTGTTGGATTTTCAAATATCAGCATTGCCGCGAAACTTAAAACCATTGTCAAAAAAATTTGCGCAGTCGAAAGTTCCAATATGTCAACTTTGTTTGCAAACTTGTCAATTACCAAAATTTGCGCCGTCCACAAAAACGCGCTGAAAAATAATATCACGTCGCCGCGGTTTACCGAAATTGCCTCGTTTATCGCCAAAAAATATAAGCCGACCATTGCCAAAATTGCGCCTATCCAATTTTCGCGCAGGATTTTTTTCCCCAGAAAAACCGCCGCCAATGGTACAAACATTATATACAGGCAGGTTATAAAAGCCGCTTTGCCCGCCGTTGTGTACAGCATTGAAATTTGTTGCATTGAACTTGCCAAAAATAAAAATATCCCGCTGATTAATCCCGCCAAAAAGCCGCGTGAAATTTTCCCTGCGCGACGTTCTTTGGCGCGTGATTTTCTTGTAGAAATTAAAACTGCCAATAAAAATAAAAATCCCAAAAAATATCTTGCCGCCGCGTATGAAAAGGGTCCGAGCCCGTCCATTCCCGTCATCTGCGCGACGAATGTTGTACCCCAGAAAAATGACGCGCCTAAAAGCATTAACGCCCCTTTGATTTGCATTGTAAACCTCCAAATTTTTTTTAGATTATAGCACTTTTTCACGCAAAATAAAGATTTTGGCGCAGTTGACGTAAAAATTTCAAAGTGTTAAGATTTATTCAACTTTTGTAGCTTAATTTGGGAGAGTGATTTTTTTATGATTGATATTACCGACCGCGTGAGGAACAAGGATTTACAAAGTAAAATCGTTACGGCTGAAGAAGTTGCAAATTGGATTAAACCCGGTATGACTTTGGCTTGCAGCGGCTTTACTGCGTCCGCTTATCCTAAGGCAATTCCTTTGGCACTTGCCGAACGTATGAAGAAAGAGCCGTTCACTGTCAACATTTGGACGGGCGCGTCAACCGGTCCCGAACTCGACGGCGCACTTGCTGAAGTCAAAGGTATTAAACAGCGTTTGCCCTATCAAACGGACGCAAAACTCCGCCCCGAAATTAACGACGGCACTGTAAATTATCTTGACTTGCACCTTTCAGAATCTGCGCAACTTACTCGCGTTGGATATTTAGGAAAAATTGACGCGGCGATAGTCGAAGTCTGCGCGATAACCGAAGAAGGAAATTTAATCCCTACAACTTCACTTGGCAACGCGGCAAGTTATGTACAAAGTGCGGATATTGTTATTGTTGAAGTTAATACAACTCAACCTTTGGCACTCGAAGGGATTCATGATGTTTACGTACCGCTTGACCCGCCTAACCGTTTGCCTATTCCGCTTGTAAAAGCTGATGACAGAATAGGTACAAATTACATTCCCTGCACGCCCGACAAAATTAAATTTATCGTTCCCTGCGATATTAAAGATCATACCCGCGACCTTTCGCCGATTGATGAAAATTCTAAGCAAATGGCGAAATTTACCATTGACTTTTTGCACAAAGAAATTGCCGCGGGACGTATGCCGAAAAATCTTTTGCCTTTACAAAGTGGCGTTGGTAATGTTGCTAATGCAGTTTTGGCGGGCTTTGTTGATTCTGATATGACAGATTTGGTTGTTTATACTGAAGTTATTCAAGATGCAATGCTTGACTTAATCGACGCGGGCAAATTAAAAATTGCGTCGGGTACTGCTTTTTCGCCTTCGCCCGCCGGTATGGAAAGATTTTATAAAGACGTTGACAAATACAGAAAATATATTTTGTTGCGCCCTGAAGAAATTTCCAATTCGCCGGAAGTTGTACACCGCCTCGGCGTTATTGCAATGAATACCGCGCTTGAAGTTGACATTTACGGCAATATTAATTCAACGCACGTTTGCGGCTCTAAAATGATGAACGGTATAGGCGGCAGCGGCGATTTTGCCCGCAATGCTTATTTGACGATTTTCTACACGCCTTCCATTGCAAAAGGCGGCAAAATTTCAAGCGTTGTACCTATGTGTTCTCACATTGACCATACCGAGCACGACGTTGACATTATC
>JAFSZS010000125.1 GCA_017455645.1 Selenomonadaceae bacterium
ACGTTGCAATAGAACTTAAAGAAGATTGGTGCAAAAGTTAGCCGCCGTATTTTGAAGTTGCGGAGGCTATGCACAGGAAACAACGCTACAAACTTGAAGAATTTATGGCGCGTGGCGTTGAAACAGGCGAAAATTCACAAGCTGAAGCTGAATATATGCAAGCCTATTCGATTATTGGCAAAGACGGCGTTATGTCTTGCAACTTCCCTGAAATTCCCGTAACTTTTAAATCTACAGATCCAATCGAATACAGCAAGGCGGTTACTTACGGGCGCAAAATGATGAGAAATACCGCGCAATATTTGATTAACCACTTGCCGGGCTTTGAAAACGCCTATATCAGCCGCGAGGCAGTAATGTTGGGGGCGCGTGAATCGTGGCGAATTATCGGCAAATATTATATGGTTGAAGATGATTATCACAATCAGAGCCGCTTTCAAGACGCGGTTGCTCGTACGGCGTGGTTTATCGACGCGCACGGCGAAAAAGTTTCTGAAAAATTACCTAAAGGCGGCTTTTATGAAATTCCCTACCGCTCGCTAATTTCTGATAAAATTTCAAACTTGATTGTTACTGGGCGTTGTATCAGTGCAAGTTTTATTCTGCAAGCGTCAATGAGGATTCAGGCAACTTGTATGAGTATTGGCGAGGCTGCAGGAATTGCGGCGGCTTACGGCTTAAAAAATAATATCGCAGTCAATCAAATTGAATGGGATAAAATTCCTGAAGATAAACGCAGTTATGTTAGCGCAGGTTAAATTTGAGGAGGTATTTTTATGGATTTTTTAACATTGGCAAAAGAAAGATATTCTTGCAGAAAGTTGACAGATAAACCTGTTGAACCTGAAAAAATCGAAAGAATTTTACAGGCGGCTATTGCGGCACCAACTGCAAAAAATCTTCAGCCTTACAAAATTTGGAAAATCACTTCAGCCGAATCAATGGCGAAAGTTAAAAAGGCTACCAATTTTACATTCGGCGCGGGAATGGTTTTTGTTGTCGGCGTTCTGAAAAATAAGGCGTTCGTGCGCCCGTTCGACGGCTTAAATTACGCAGATATTGACGGCGCGATAGTTGCAACTCATTTAATGCTTGCCGTAAAAGCTGAAGGGCTTGATACAACTTGGGTTGGAATGTTCGACGCCTTCAAACTTCAATCTGAATTTAACGAAATGCAAGGCTACGAATTAATTGCACTTTTCCCCGTTGGTTATGCGGCTGAAGGTGCAACGCCCGCTTCACGCCACTTTGAGCGCCGCGCAATTTCTGACGCTGTCGAAGAAATTTAAATGTCAAACACTACAAAAAAACTTGGCAACGCGGGCGAAAATTTGGCGGCAACTTTTTTGGAAAATCACGGCTACAAAATTCTTGAAAAAAATTATCGTATACGCACGGCGGAAATTGACATAATCGCAGAAAAGGACAGCGTAATTATTTTTGTCGAAGTTAAGACGCGCTCCAACATTCGCAAAGGTACACCTGCCGAGGCTGTCAATCTTCGCAAACAGAAAAAAATTATTGAGGCGGCAAGCGTTTTTTTGCAGGATGAAAATTTTTGCGATTGCGCCTGCCGCTTTGACGTGATAGAAATTATTTCGACGGGCAAAGATTTTAAAATTAATCACATTGAAAACGCCTTTGAAGTTGTCTCGGAATATTAAAATTACAAAAACAAAAAAGACGGCGACCACGGACGGTCGCCCTGTCCGCGCAAATCGCCGGATGCGATTTCAGCGGACACACCTGGTTGCAAATTACGGTTAAGCGTTTTTCTTTTGATACTTTTCTTTGACGCAACAAAGAAAAGTATGTTTAGAATAATAGAACATTAATCAATAAAATGGAGGGAAAAAAATTGTTCGCCCAAACTTTTGGAGCAACGACGCAGGGGGTTGACGGTTTAATTATCAGGGTCGAAGTTGACAGCGCAAACGGTATGCCTTCGTTTGACGTGGTAGGGCTTGCAAATGCGGCAACTCGTGAATCAAAAGAGCGCGTTCGTACCGCAATAAAAAATTCCGGCTTGCGGTTGCGTCAAGAAAAAATTACAGTCAATCTTGCTCCGGCTGACGTAAAAAAAGAAACTTCCGGCTTAGATTTACCAATAGCAGTCGGACTTTTGGCGGCGCAGGGAAAATTTTCAACCGAAAAACTCGGAGAATTTCTTTTCACGGCTGAACTTTCGCTTGAGGGTAAACTTTGTGCGATTGACGGGATTTTGCCAATGACTGTTACGGCAAGAAATGCAGGTTTCAAAAAAATTATCGTCGCGCAGGAAAATATTAATGAAGCGTTGCTTGTTGACGGCGTGGAAATTTATTCTCCGCAAACTTTGATTGAACTTGTAGAATTTTTACAGGGCGAATTTGAATTAAAACCGGCAACCCCGCAACCTGTTCCAGAAACTGAAAATTTTATTGAACTTGTTGACGATTTTTCGGACGTGCAAGGGCAATTCATGGCGAAACGTGCGCTTGAAGTTGCGGCGGCGGGCGGGCATAATGTTTTAATGGTAGGCGTACCGGGCAGCGGTAAAACTATGCTTGCAAAGCGCGTAAGTTCGATTTTGCCGGAATTGACGCACGAAGAAGCCTTGGAAGTTACAAAAATTTACAGCGTTGCAGGCAAGCTTAAAAGAAACAGCGGCTTAATTACGAAACGCCCTTTCCAACATCCCAATCACGACGCCTCAACCGCGGCGATTATCGGCGGCGGCACAATTCCCAAGCCGGGGCAGGTTACGCTTGCACATCACGGCGTTTTATTTTTGGACGAATTACCCGAATTTAGAAAAAATGTACTTGAAGCCCTGCGCGAGCCGTTGGAAGAAAGACAAATCACGGTCAGCAGAGTCGGCGGCACTTTAACTTTTCCCTCCAGTATGATTTTAATTTGTGCAATGAATCCTTGCCCGTGCGGTTGGTACGGCGATAAAGATCATGACTGCCAATGTACGCCGCTTGAAATTAAAAGATACACGCGTAAACTTTCGGGACCGCTTTTAGACAGGATTGATATTCATATTAGAGTACCGCGCGTCAAGTACGATGAATTGACTTCAAAAAGAAAGGCTGAATCTTCCGCCAAAGTTCGTGAAAGAGTTTCAGCCGCCCGCGTAATTCAACTGGAACGCCTCAAACAGTATAATCTTTTCTGCAACGCCCAAATGACTCACGCAATGCTGAATGAACTTTGCTTTTTGACTGAAGACGCCAAAAAACTTTTGAAAGATGTTTTTGAGGTAAAAAAACTTTCGGCGCGTTCCTATGACAGAATTATTAAAGTTGGTCGCACAATCGCTGATTTGGACGGCGGCGCAGAAAAAATTGACGCCAAACACATTGCCGAGGCTATCAAACTTCGCAACGATTTAGACTTAGAAATTAAATGAAATGTTAAATACTCGTGAAATTGATATGTTGCACGGCACGCTGTGGGACAAAATAATTTTATTCGCCCTGCCGCTTGCTTTAACCGGCGTAATGCAACAACTTTTAAACGCGGCTGACGTTGCAGTTTTGGGGCAATTCGTCGGCAAAAACGCAATGGCGGCTGTAGGAAACAATACCGCGCTTATCGGCTTGCTTGTCAATTTATTTATGGGCTTGAGTTTGGGCGCAAATGTTGTTATCGCTCAAAATATCGGCGCAGAAAAATTTGACCGCGTGCACTCTGCAGTACATACGGCTTTTTTATTGGCGTTAATTGTCGGCGCGGCTCTTTGCGGCGTCGCGCAGATTTTGGTTAATCCCGTTTTTGAATGGCTGCAAGTTCCGGCGGCGGTTGCTCCAATGGCTGAAACTTATTTGCGAATTTACGCCTTTGGCTTGCCGGTTATGGGAATTTATAATTTTGAGGCGGCAATTTTCAGAAGTCGCGGCGATACTCGCACGCCCTTAATTGCGTTGACTGTTGCAAGTTTTTTAAATATCGCACTGAATTTAATTTTTGTCCTGCAATTTAATTGGGGCGTCGAAGGCGTGGCGTGGGCTACGGTTATTGCAAACGCCGTTAGCGCGGTTATGCTTTTTCACGGCTTGCGAAAGGCTGAAGGCGTCATTCACCTTGACATTTCAGAATTAAAAATTGATAAATCCTGCTTGAAAGAAACTGTAAGAATAGGACTGCCCGCCGGTATTCAAGGAATGGTTTTTTCGCTGTCAAATTTGCTGATACAATCTGCGATAAACGCACTGGGCGCGGACGCAATGGCGGCAAGTGCGGCGGCTTTTACCATTGAAATAAATGTTTTCTGCCTGACAAACGGATTCGGACAGGCGGCAACAACTTTTGTAAGTCAAAATTACGGCGCGGGAAATTTGGCGCGTTGCAAAGACGTTACAAAAGTTTCACTGCAGATAAATATTTTGCTGATGTTTATTTTATCGGCGGCGATTTTATATTTTGCCGAGCCGCTTGTAAGATTTTTCAATGACGATTCAGAAGTTATAAGGCTTGGAGTAATTCGCCTTTGGTATATCATTGCGCCGGAAATAATTTCTGTTGTAATGGAAATAATTTCGGGTTCATTGCGCGGCTACGGAATTTCTTTGGCTCCTGCGATAATCACTTTAGTTTTTGTTTGCGGGATAAGAATCACTTGGGTTTTTACGGTTTTTGAAAAATATCCGACTTACGCGGCGTTAATGGCAGTGTACGGTATCAGTTGGTTTTTCACGATGGTATTTTTGATAATTGCCTACAGATTTTACATTAAAAATTTGAAAGAAATTATTGTGTAGCGTTAATAACTTTGGAGATTAATTTTTTTATTTAATATAATTCTTATTGCCTAAAACTTGTTTTTTTTTCAGCATTGTGATAAGATTTACCGCGTATTTCACAATGGAACAAACGGGAGGTCATATTTTGACAATGAAAACCAGTACAAAAAAAATAGACAATTACGAAAGCGAAATTACAGTTGAAATTGAAGCCGCCGAGCTTGAAAAAGCAAAAAAACGCGCTTGCAAACAACTTTCTGAACGCACAACTATTCCGGGTTTTCGTAAAGGTAAAGTGCCGCCGTTGCAGATTCTTGAACAACATTTCGGTAAAGGCGTCATTTTGGAAGAAGCCGCCGATATTCTCATTCAAAAAGCCGCCAATGACATTATAAAAGAAGAAAAAATTATCCCCGTAACTCAAATGAAACGCAAAATTGTTACACTTGAGGACGGCAAGGATTTTATCTTCACGCTGACTTTCACAACTTATCCTGAAGTTAAACTCGGCGAATACAAAGGCTTGAAAGTCGAAAAAATTGTTGAGCCCGTAACTGATGAAATGGTTGATGAACAAGTTGAGCATATGCGCACGCACCACGCAAATATGATTGACGCTCCCGACGCTGAAGTTGCCGACGGCGATTTTGTAACTTTAGATTTTGTCGGAACTGTTGACGGCGAAAAATTCCAGGGCGGCGAAGCTAAAGACCACCCGCTGGAAATTGGCTCTCATAGTTTCATTGGCGATTTTGAGGAACAACTCATTGGCTTGAAAGTCGGCGATGAAAAAGACGTCAAAGTTACTTTCCCCGAAAATTACCACGCAAAAGATTTAGCCGACAAGCCCGCAGTTTTCCATTGCAAAATTAATTCTATCAAACATAAAGAATTGCCCGAACTTAACGACGAATTTGCTAAAAAAGTCAGCAAGTTTGAAACGCTCGCAGATTTTAAAGCCGATATTAAAAAGAATATGGAGGCAAACGCCGAACGCCGCGCTGTCGAAAGACAACAGCAAGCCGTTATCGAAAAAGCCGTTGAAAATATGACTGTCGATGTGCCGCCGATTATGATTGAAGAAAGAATTACTCAAATGATTCAAGAATTGACGCTGCAACTTCAAAGCCAAGGTATGAAACTTGAACAATATTTGGCGTTTTCCGGCTTAGATATTGACGCCCTGCGCGAACAATACAAAGAGGCGGCGAAACAAAACACTTTGACAGATATTTTGCTGGACGAAGTTGCGCACGTCGAAAATATTACCGCCAGCAATGAAGAATTGAATTACGAACTTGCAATAATGGCGCAAATGTACCGCACAACTCCAAAACAAATTTATAAAATCTTGCAGGAAAATCGCCAACTTATGGGCGTTGCAAATAACGTACTGCGCCGAAAAGTTATGCGCTTCCTTGTTGACAATATGGCTAAAGATACGCCGGAAAATGTTGAAAAACCGGCGGCTGAAACTAAATCTGAAGAATCCAAAAAAGACGAATAATTTTAATTTAATAAGGAAATTTTGAAAGGCGGTTGGGATACTTTTTGTGTCTCAATCGCAATTCTTTATATTTTTGAGGTGAAATTTTTATGGCTTACTATGTACCAATGGTAATTGAAAAAACAGGCTACGGCGAAAGGGCGTACGATATTTATTCACGATTACTGAAAGACAGGATTGTTTTTTTGGGAGGTCCAATCAATGACGATGTTGCAAATTCGGTTGTCGCGCAGTTGCTTTTCCTTGAATCCGAAGACCCCGACAAAGATATTCACTTGTACATAAACAGCCCCGGCGGCGTGGTTACTGCAGGATTGGCGATTTATGACACAATGCAATATATCAAGCCCGACGTTTCCACAATTTGTATCGGTCAAGCCGCGTCAATGGGTTCACTTTTATTAACCGCCGGCGCAAAAGGTAAACGTTTCGCCCTGCCTTTGGCAAGAATTATGATTCATCAACCTTTGGGCGGCGCAAGCGGGCAATCTACAGATATTCAAATTCAAGCGCGGGAAATTTTACGCCTGCGCGAAGTCGGCAATGATATTTTGAGCAGACATACAGGGCAACCGCGCGAAAAAGTTATGGCTGATACCGAACGCGATAATTTTATGACGGCTGAAGACGCCAAGGCTTACGGCTTGATTGACGATGTTATTATTCGCCCCGCAAAATTCGATTTAAATAAAGACAATGAGTAAAACACTGAACGATTTTTTGAAAAAGGCAACAGATATTTTATTGCCTATTGAAGAGCCTGCAGAAACAAAAAATCCTGAATCTGCCGTCAATAATCTTTACAAATGTTCATTTTGCGGCAAGTCTAATAACGAAGTCAACCGGTTAATTGCAAGTCAAGGAGTCAACATTTGCGACGCCTGCATTGAAAGTTTCAACAACGAAATTGCGCAAGAAAAAAAGATTGATTCAGGCAAGACTTGTTCATTTTGCGGAAAATCTGACAGGGAAGTTAAACGGCTCATTGAAGGAAAAGACGCTTGCATTTGCGACGCCTGCGTTAAAATTTGTACCGAAATGTTGAAGACGGAAGTTTCAGACAGGAAAGATACTGTATGAATTGGTGGGACGAATGGCGGAAAAAATTACTGCAATTAATAAATGAAATTTTCACAAAAAACAGTTTTTTTCTAAAACTCGACGGGGGGGGGGTAGTAGAATGGCAAAAACCGCAAATAATGTTGATTATTATAAATGTTCGTTTTGCGGAAAATCTAACCGACAAGTCAACCGGTTAATCGCAGGGCAGGAAGCGTACATTTGCGACGCCTGCGTTAAAATCTGCGTGGAAATGCTGGAAACTGAAATTAACAACGAAGAAGCCTCAAAAGTTGAAGAACTGCCCAAGCCGAAAAAAATTTATTCGGTACTTGAACAGTACGTAATCGGGCAGGAAGAAGCCAAAAAAACTTTGTCGGTTGCAGTCTACAACCACTACAAGCGAATTGGGCAGAAAAAGCGCAAGGAAGATGTTGAACTTCAAAAATCTAATATTTTAATGATTGGACCAACAGGCAGCGGAAAAACTTTGCTTGCACAAACTTTGGCGAAAATTTTAAATGTGCCGCTTGCGATTGTTGACGCAAATGCTTTAACTGAAGCCGGTTATGTTGGTGAAGATGTTGAGGATATTTTATTGGCGTTGATAAATTCTGCAAACGGCGATATTTCAAAGGCGGAGCGCGGGATTATTTACATTGACGAAATTGACAAAATTGCAAGAAAACCCGGCGCAACTCGTGATATTTCCGGTGAAGGCGTTCAACAAGCCCTGTTAAAAATTTTGGAAGGTACTCAAGTCAATGTTCCTATTCCAAGCAGCGTTCATCAGCAAATGCAGGAAATGGTTACAATCGACACGAAAAATATTTTGTTCATTTGCGGCGGCGCGTTTAACGATTTGGATAAGGTTATTGAAAAACGTACCAAGGGCAGCAAAATGGGATTCGGCGCAAATGTTACTTCAAAGGAAAATAAAGACGTCGGAAAACTTTTGAAGGAAGTTATGCCTGACGATTTATTGCAAGACGGTTTAATTCCTGAATTTGTCGGACGCTTGCCAATAATCGTAACGCTTGACCCGCTCGACGAAAACGCGCTGATTCAGATTTTAACCAAGCCCAAAAACGCGCTTGTTAAACAATATCAAAAACTTATGGAAATGGACAACGCTGAATTAAAATTTGAAGACGCCGCGCTGAAAGCAATAGCCCGCGAGGCAATTCAAAGAAATACCGGCGCGCGCGGCTTGCATTCAATTCTTGAAAGAATTATGAGAAATGTTATGTTTGAAATTCCTTCCTTCGACGGGCATACAGTTTGCACGATAACCGAAGAAGACGTTTTGTTGAATCAAGAGCCGGTAATGAAATTCGACGGCAGACTTTCTAAGGCAAGAGCTAAAGGTTAAAAAAATTTCATCTCAAATTGGAGGTGACAAAATTGGTAAATGTAGTAAATCGTTTAAGGTTGCCGCTTGTACCTTTGCGCGGCGTTACAGTTTTTCCAAATATGATAATGCATTTGGACGTTGGGCGCGAAAGTTCAATAAAAGCACTTGAGGCGGCAATGGTTGAAGACAGAAAAATTTTTTTGGTAACGCAAAAGAATTTGGATTTAGATTCGCCCGGGCGTGAAGATTTATATGAAGTTGGCACGGTTTCTGAAGTGCGGCAAGTTATCAAAATTCCCGACGGCAATGTCAGAATTTTGGTTGAGGGGATTAACCGCGGCAAAATTCAAACTTACGCTGATAATAACGGCTATGTTGAAATTGCAGCTGAAGTTTATGAGGACGCGTGGCAGGATTCTTTACAACTTGAGGCGTTGGTACGCGGCGTTGTGCATCAGTTTGAAGAATGGGTAAAAATCAGCAAGCGTATACCTTCAGAAACTTTTGTAGCGGTTACGATTCTTGAAGATATCGGACGGCTCGCAGATTTAATCGCAAGTCATTTAAATTTGAAAATTGAGCAAAAACAAGAATTGCTTGAGGCGTTGGACGTTGAAAAGCGGCTTGAAAAACTTTACGCAATATTGGCGCGTGAACTTGAAGTACTTCAAATGGAAATGCAAATTAATCAACGCGTGCGCGGGCAAATTGAAAAATTTCAGAAAGATAATTATCTTCGTGAACAACTGCGGGCAATTCATAAGGAACTCGGCGAAGATGAAGACGTTGCAGAAAACGCCTCCGAATATCGAACGCGCTTAGAGCAGGGCAATTATCCCGATGAAGTCAAAGAAATTATCAACAAGGAACTTAAGCGAATGGAGCGGCTGCCTTCAATGGCGCAAGAATCAAGCGTTATTCGCACGTACATTGATTGGCTTTTTGATTTGCCGTGGGAAATTTCAACTGAAGATTCAAAGGATATTCTCAACGCAAAAAAAATTCTTGACGCGGATCATTACGGGCTTGAAAAAGTCAAGGAGCGTATTTTAGATTTTCTTGCAGTGAAAGTTTTGACTGAAGATAAACCCGCGCCGATTTTGTGTCTTATTGGACCGCCGGGCGTCGGTAAAACTTCGCTTGCGTCGTCAGTTGCAAAGGCTATGAATCGCAAATTTATTCGTGCAAGTTTGGGCGGTATTCGTGACGAGGCGGAAATTAGGGGACATCGCCGCACTTATGTTGGAGCAATGCCTGGCAGAATTATTCAAGGCTTGAAAAAAGCCGGTACAAATAATCCGGTTTTTCTGCTTGATGAAGTCGATAAACTCGGCAAGGACGGCTACAACGGCGACCCTTCCTCCGCGCTGTTGGAAGTTTTAGACCCCGAGCAAAATAATTCTTTTACCGACCATTACATTGATACGGCGTTTGACTTGTCAAAAGTTTTGTGGATTGTTACGGCAAATGACGCAAGCACAATTCCTAAGCCCCTGCGCGACAGAATGGAAATTATCACGCTGTCAAGTTACACCGAGCAGGAAAAATTGGAAATTGCCAAACGTTATCTTGTCAAAAAACAAAAAGACGCCAACGGCTTAAAAACCGGCGACGTTGTTTTTGGTAAGGGCGTTTTACAGGAAATTATCGGCGAATATACGCGCGAGGCGGGCGTCCGTGAACTTGAGCGCACAATCGGCAAAGCTTGCAGAAAAGCGGCAAGAAAAATTGTTGAAGGCGAAGAAGGCACTGTCTACATTACCAAAAAAAATCTGCGCGAATTTTTGGGGCGTCCAAAATTTTTGCAGAATAAAGCCGAAAAACAGCCACAAGTTGGCGTTTCAACGGGTATGGCGTGGACTGAAGTCGGCGGCGATATTTTACCGACTGAAGCGATTGTTTTAAAAGGCAAGGGCAAACTTTTATTAACCGGCAAGCTTGGTGAAGTTATGCAAGAATCCGCGCAAGCCGGCTTAACGTACATTCGCAGCCGCAGTGAAGAAATGCAACTTGATGAAGATTTTTACGAGAAAAACGATATTCACGTACACGTGCCGGAAGGCGCGGTTCCAAAAGACGGTCCCAGCGCAGGTATTACAATGGCAACTGCAATGTTTTCAGCCCTTACAAAAAGAAAAGTTCGCTCCGATGTTGCAATGACGGGCGAAATTACATTGCGCGGCAACGTGTTACCGATTGGCGGCTTGAAAGAAAAAGTTTTGGCGGCGTACCGTGAAGGTATGCATACAATTATTTTGCCGAAAGAAAACGCGCGGGATATTGAAGATATTCCCGAGTCCGTGCGTGAAAAATTGGAATTTGTAACAGTTGAACATATGGACGAAGTTTTAAAGACTGCGTTACTTTCATAAAAGTTAGGGGTTAGGGAAATTTCCCTAGCCTTTATTTTTTTGCACTAAAAAAACCGCTCCAATTAGGGCGGTTATTTTTTTTGTTCAGACCCCTTGCGGGGAAATTACTTTCAAACGAGGTGGCACAAGAAATTTTATCCACTTGTAATAGAAGTGTTTCCGACCCCTTACGGGAAAAGCACTTTTAAACGATTTACAAAAACGCACGTGTAGACAAATATGGACCAGAATCACTCGTTTCAGACCCCTTACGGGGGAAATACTTTTAAACATGCGTTGGATGAAACTCATGCAATACGTGCAATTTAAAAGGTTTCCGACCCCTTACGGGGAAAATACTTTTAAACACAATTATTAAAATCCTCTTCGGAGGAGTCGTTGAAGCAACTCCGCAACACCAACCGTTTTCGCCCCCTTGCGGAGAAAATACTTTTAAACACTCTTAGAGGAGTGGCACACTTATGGTCTTATTTCAGTAGAGTTTCCGACCCCTTACGGGGAAAGCACTTTTAAACGCTGGTCAAGACGCCAGTCGTTGTAGTCTTACTTTTGAGTTTCCGACCCCTTACGGGGAAAGCACTTTTAAACCCTACCCTTTGAAAATGGCGTTGCAATGCGGGCAAAAATAGGGGTTTGCGGCGCGGAAATTATTTTCTGACAATTTCACGGGTTTTTCGCCTCCAAAAGTGGTACAAATGGCGTCCTGACGCCTGCGGCGCGGATTTCTCCCTTAAGCCATTTTTAGTATAAACTAATTTTTAAGATTTTGCAAGAAAAATTTTTTCCGGCGACAAACGCAGATTTAATATTAAAATCTTCGTCAAAAATAACAATGTCAGCCGCCTTGCCAATTTCCAAACTGCCAATTTCATTATACAAATTTAATTTTCGCGCAGGATTTTTTGTAACAAGTTCGACAACTTCAGGGATTGAAATTTTTGTATTGCGGTAAAATTTTTTAACAACGTCATTCATAGGCGCAACGCTTGCCGCAATAGTACCATCAGCCAATTTTGCAACGCCGTTTTTTATAAAAACTTTTTGCCCGCCGAGTTCACTTTCACAATCGCCCAAGCCGCAAGCCCGCAGTGAATCAGTTATCAAAATAATTTCGTCAAGCGGCTTAATTTTTTGTACAATTCTTTGAGCCGCCGCGCAAACGTGAACATTATCTGCGATTAACTCAACCGTTGCATTTGAATCGAACGCCGCGCCGACAATCCCGGGTTTTCTGTGATTAAAGCCGCTCTGTGCGTTAAAAAGGTGCGTAATGTGCGCCGCGCCGCGCTCAATCGCCGCCATTGCAATTTCATAAGTTGCCGCGCTGTGCCCTATCGACACGATAATATTTTTCTCAAGGCAGGCGTCAATAAAATTAAAATCTTCCAACTCTTCCGGCGCAACCGTGATAATTTTTATAACGTCAAGAAATTCTTCAAACAATTTTAAATCTGCGCGAAGGATATTTTTTGGATTCTGCGCGCCGTGATATTTCGCACTGATGAAAGGACCTTCAACATTTGCGCCGAGAATTTTTGCGCCGTCAACATTTTTGCAGTTGCGAATATTTTTTAAGGCGGCGTAAATTTCGGCAAGCGGCATTGTCATAGTTGTTGGCAAAAAACTTGTAACGCCGCAAGTTGGCAGAAATTCGCACATATTTTTCAGCGCGGCGGGCGTGGCGTCCATCGTGTCAGAATTTGCGCAACCGTGAATGTGAATGTTGATAAAGCCCGGCGATACAAAATTTCCCTGCGCGTCAATAATTTCTTCAGCCGAATTTTCAAACGATATAATTTTTTCGTCAAAGGTTAAAAATTTTTCGGTAGCAATAAAAAAATTGCCGCGTTCATCCGGCAAAATAATTTTTCCATTCGTAATAGTCTTCATTTTTTCTGAACTCCCGCGCCGTCAACTGCAACATCTACGCTTGTTTCGTCAAAAGTTTTCATTTCATTTAAAGCAGTCAACGCCGACAATACAAAATTTTTCTGCATATCTGTAATTTTTTCAAACGACAAAATTTTTTCGTCAAAAGTTAAAAATTTTTCGGTAGCAATAAAAAAATTGCCGCGTTCATCCGGCAAAATAAATTTTCCATTCGTGACAGTTTTCATTTTTTCTGAACTCCCGCGCCGTCAACTGCTACATCTACGCTTGTTTCTTCAAAAGTTTTCATTTCATTTAGTGCAGTCAACGCCGACAATATAAAATTGTTCTGCATATCTGTAATTTTTTCAAACGATATAATTTTTTCGTCAAAAGTTAAAAATTTTTCGGTAGCAATAAAAAAATTGCCGCGTTCATCCGGCAAAATAATTTTTCCATTCGTGACAGTTTTCATTTTTTCTGAACTCCCGCGCCGTCAACTGCTACATCTACGCTTGTTTCTTCAAAAGTTTTCATTTCATTTAAAGCAGTCAACGCCGCCTCGACAATTTCCGCGCCAATGCAAGCCGCCTCGCCGTCGTAACCTATGCGTTGTCCCGCCTCAAAATCAAAATTAATTAATTCCGTGGCGTGCAAAATAAACGGGCGAATTTGCGGACAAATTTTTTCAAGGTAACGAGCGATAATTTCAACCGCGCCGCTGTCTACAACAATGAAAGTTGAATTGTGCGCGGCGGCAACCATCGCGCCTATAATCGCGCCCGTCAAACAGCGAAATTTTTTTGGTACGTGATTCAAAAATTCTTCAGGCGCAACTTTAAAACTGCCGTCTTTGTTCAAAAGTGCCGCGGCAAATTTTTCGTCAATCCTGTCAATTATCCAATCTGTAAGCTCTGTAATTGCGATAATCGGTATCCCAAAAGAAATTTCCTCGCCAATCGTGCGCCCAAAATTAAAAGCAACCGTGGGATTATGTTTTGAGTCAACAACGCCCAAAAAAACTTTCATTGTAAAAGTACGCGCCGTCATACTGAATTCAAGCGGCAAATTGTGCCGGCGATTTTTTTTATTTTTTTCAAGTTCACGCGGCGAATTTTCAGAATTTGTAAAGGCAAGCGCGGCTCGGCGGAGTTTGTTTGAAGGGCGTTTTAAATTCGCAATACCCGCAAATTGCGCGGCTATATCTTCCAACAAACCCAAACTTTTTTTCGGCTTTGTAAGATTGTCAAGATATTCTCGGCATTTATCCATTGCGCCCAATTTCAATTCCGGCATCGTTTCAAGATAAAAATTAAAAGTTTTGTCGGTTGCCGCTATCATTTCGTCCTGTTCGCTGTTCATTTCACGAATCATAATCGGGTACGCGCGCGGGATATTAAAATTTTGCGTGCTGAAGGGCGGCTCAAAAGGTTTAAAGCGGTTGTCGTCGCTAAGCTGAAAATCTAAATCGACTTCCTCAATTTGTACGTCGCCGTCAAAATTTTCTTCAAGGTAATTTTCTAAATCGTCAATGGAATTAATATCCGGAATTTCGCCCAAGCCCATTTGATTCAGCAAATTTGTAACTATCGTTTCTTCCTCGTTGTCGTCTTTGAAATCGCTTAAATCGCCCTCAAAATTATCTTCAGGATCGCAAACGTAAGTGTACGCCAAATTATCCAAAACTCGCGCAGCTATCGAAGAGCCGACCGCCTCGCCCAACGCCAAATCAAGTGTAAAAAGCGGCGTAAATCCGAAATATTTTATAATTTCAAGGTGTCCAATTTCGCGCCCAATGTGCGATGCAATTAAATATTCGCTAACGTCAGGATTAATCAAATCGGCAAGGAGCGCGGCGGCTGAACTGTTAAAGCCGTCAAGAATCGTGATACGCTTGCTTTTCGCCGCTTCCAACATTACGCCCGCCATTGCGCCAAATTCAAAGCCGCCAACTTTGCTTAAAACGTCTAAGGCGTCTTCAGGATCGGGTTCATTGACTTTCAAGGCTTTTCTAATAATTTTGAGTTTATTTTTAAGGCGTTCGTCAGAAATATTGGAGCCGCGCCCCGTAACTTTTTTGGGATTAATTTCAAGAATCGCCGCGGTTATCGCAGATGCAACGGTTGTATTTGCAATTCCCATTTCGCCAATCAGAAAACAGTTGTAGCCGGCTTTTACGGCTTTTTTAACCAAGTCACGCCCAATTTTTATGGATTTTTTCGCCTGCGCCAAAGTCATTGCCGCGCCTTCAGCAATGTTATTTGTACCGTTGGAAATTTTCCTGTCGATAAGCCCGGGCAATTTTGAAATGTCAGCATTAACGCCGACGTCAACAATCACTAAATCTGAATTTGCGAAATTTGCAAAAACATTAGCCGCCGCGCCCTTGTCAACCAAATAATTTTTAACCATTCCGGCTGTTGTAGTTTGCGGGTACGCGCTTACATTCATTTTTGCAACGCCGTGATCTGCGCAAAAAATAAAAGTACATTTTTTAGTTTTGCCAATATTTCTGTAACGGAGCGTCATTTCCGTAAAAGTCATTAATTGCCACCCCTAACCAATTTTTGAACAACTTTTGCGCCTACGTTACGAACTTTGCGCAATGGTGCAACTCGCACTTTTGTTTTTGGTTTAATTTCTTTTTCAAGCCCGAAATCGCCGCGCTTAAGGTACGTGGATTTTATTTTATCAGGCTGAAAAAATTTTCTTAAGCCTTTTGCAAGTTCTTCCGAATCTTCGGATTCGTCGCAGGTGAAAATATCGACTGCAACATATTTCAACGCGGCGTAAATGTGCAGGGCAATATGCCCCCCTTTAAAAGCCGCTACAAGCGCGCTGTGCTCGTTGTCTACGTTGGTAGATATAATATTCATATCGGAGCCCAAAACCCCCTCTACGACCGTTTTAAGCGCGTTTAAATCGATAAATTTTTTATCATTGCAATTATATAAATCCAGTGTCAGTTGACGTGCTAAAATTTTCATTTTTGAACTCCTTTCTGAATGTATTTGAAATTTAATTGTCGGGGATTAAAACAAAATTGACAGGTAAATTTGACGCGCCGGGCGGCGAATATTCAAAAATAATGTTGCCGCTGAAAGTGCCGAGTTCACTTGCTTCAGTTTGAGTTGTCCAAAGTGAAACGCCTTCCTCGCGTGCTTTTTTCACTGATTCCGGCTCGGGTAAAGTTTTATCGCCAAAATAAATCCTGCCTTGCGGAGTTTCCACCGCGCCAAATTTTTTGCCTTGATAAAAACGAACTGCGCCCGCGTAAGTGCCGCCGAGCGGACTCAAGCAAAATTTAGTTTTCGATTTTGTGTTGAAAGTAAGCGTGTAATTTATGCCGTAATTTCCAAAATTGACAACTTCCGAGCCGTCGGTTGCGTCAATGCCGCGCTTGTAAAAATCTACAACGTCATCACAAATTAAAATGTAACCAATGCCGTCGCGCTTAGGGTCGTAGTCTTTTTTGAGTTTAATATTTCTGTTCATATTTTTGAAAGTGCCGCGTAACCTGTATTCATCTTTCGGTAAAATATCCGCGTACTTCAAAAATTTTAGCGGGTTGGCTCTTTCAGGATACATTAAAACGTAAACGCGAACTTCGCCCTTTGCGTGAAAATCGTAGACGCCGTAAACCAAATGCCCGGGATTTATTACAACGTCATTCATTTTGGCTTGAAAAAGTTTAAGCTGATTCGGTACAAGTTTAATTTTATCGTGAAAATTTTTTTGCATATACATTAACTGCGTTTCTTTGCCTACCAACAAAAAATTATCGTTCGGCGCAGAAAAGCCGCCGCGGGTAATTTCAATCAAGTTATTTTCGCCTGAAACATTCTCCACGATAACCGCCAATTTCTTTTTGACGCCGGTATTATTCAAGTGATAAAACAAAATGCGGGCGTCGCCTTTTACAACGTCCGTGTACAAAATGCCGTTCTTTGTGACGTACTCGGGACTGTCAGAAAAAATCAAAGTGCCGCCCGTGTCGGTAACTTCAATCGGCAAGCGTTTCATAATTGTTGATTCATAAGGTTTAGCGAAAACCGGCAGCGCAGTTATCGAAGTTACAAGCGCAACTACCGCCGCAATAATTTTTTTTGTCAGTCTCAAAATTTTAACCCCTTTACAAATTTTTTAAGCGTTCAAAAATATTCGCCTTCAGAAGTCGCCAACGAAATTCAAAAATCCCAAAACGCGGCTTGCGAATGTGAACGCGCCTTAACTTGTAAGGGTCTGTTTCAAGCGTATTTAAGCCCGCCTCGCCGGTTACTGCCGCCAAATAATTTTCAGTCTTCAGCATTTCTATAATTTCGGTATTGTACACGCCGTTTGGATATGACAAGCTTGCTATTGGATTTAAGCCGCTCCATTCCAGAAAAATTTTCGACACGCGAATTTGATTAATTAAAAATTCGTCATTCAGCGTAACAAGCGGCAAATGGTCGGCTGTATGTGAGCCAATTTCAATGCCGCGCCTTTGCAAATCTTTGAGTTGGTCAAGCGTCAAGTAGCCGTGCTTATTAATTTCGTTTGTTATCACAAAAATAACCGCCGTCATACCGTGCGCCTCAAGAATCGGCAACATTTCCGAGTAATTATCTGCGTAGCCGTCATCGAAAGTTAAAATTATCGGCTTGGGCGGGAGCGGGTCGCCAAAACGCCGCGCCTTTATGTAGTCATTCAAAGTTATTGTAGTATAACCGTTTTCTTGCAGATAATCAAGCTGGGCGGAAAATTCGGCGGGCGGTACGTTGTAAATTTCCGAACTGGGGTCGGGATTTTTTGTAACCGTGTGATATTCCAAAATCGGAAAACCTTCCGGCTCCGGCAAGGCGTTAATAATTATAAAAAAAATTGCGGCGATAAAAAAAATCACGCCAATAAAACGCAAAAT
>JAFSZS010000126.1 GCA_017455645.1 Selenomonadaceae bacterium
CTCCGTTTGCAACTAATATTTACGGTTCGGCACTGGCAAACTCAATGGCGGTAAGAATTGGTACTAATGACAAACTCGACCTTGATGTTGCCGATACAATGGCACTCGTGGAGGCACAAGGACACGACGTAGCAAGCTTTATCGCGGGCATTGGTTTTAAAAATTCACTACGTAAACTGCGCGACGCCGACGGTAACCAACTTTATGTAAACGGCGTAACCGATAAAGGCGGCAATACTTACGATACACTTTACAGCTTGCCGATTGAATTTAGCCGTAATGGCGCTTGGGATGACAAGAAAGCACTTTGCATTGCCGGCGATTTCAAACATTACAGCGTAATCGGCATTCGTGACCAGATTCAATATAAAGTTTTGGACGAGGCTACACTTCACACAGTAACAATGCAAGACGGTCTGCCTTTAAGCTTGGCTGAAAACGATATGATTGGCTTGCGTGTCACAATGCGCATAGGTTTTTTGGTAGTCAAGCCGCAAGCTTTTTCGTTACTTGTTCCTCGCGACGCAACTATTCCGAGCAATTCAGATACCGATACCAATGTAACGCCTGTCAATCCTTAATGGCGGTGATTGAATTGTTCAAAATTTATTTCAATCCGCAGGAGAACAGATATATCAGCGCTACGGAATTTGCCTATCAAGCGATTTACCAACAGCAAGGATTTTTACCCGCAGGTTTTATCCCAACAGGGAGGAGTGTTAAAGATGTCATTACCGAACTTCCCCCCGCCGATACCGCCGAAAATTCCGCCGCCCAAATTGATTTTCAAGGAAGAGGCAGTGGCAACGATAGTCGAAATGGTAACCGAACTGGCAAGCGAAGAAAGCCAAATTGACAGTGACACGGGCGAATTTGCAGAGACAACGTTGGCTTATATGCTTACTAAACGCCAAAAAACTTTTGAATTTTACGTCAAAAAATTTGTCGAAGATGTACTTGCTTATTGCCACCGCGCTGATTTTCCCGAGCCGTTAATTTTTACAGTAGCTGAAATGATTCTGAAACGGTTTAATGATGAACTTGCAGAAAACGATGTCGGTACAAGCGCGCCATTGTCAGAAGTCAAAATGGACGATACGAGCTTTAAATTCGCTGTTGCCAGTGTGGATTTAAGCGCCATTGCAAGCGAGCAACTTTTCAATTCGATAAAATCAAGACTTAATCTGTATAGAAAGGTTGTAAGCTTATGAAATTGCGGAAAATTTTACATAAACTTATGTATCTTGACCGCGTTGACGTTTATCGAGCTAAGCTTACGACGATTGGGCGAACTGATGACTACACGACGGAATTTGAACTGATTCACGAAAAAATACCGTGCAAGCTTAGTCAATACGGAAAAACTTTGTACAGCCACCGTGACGATACAAGCCAAAAGTTGACGGACGATTTAAGGCTTTGTTACGACCCCGAGATTGTAATTTTGCCAAATGATTTTTTGGTAATTAATCATCAAGGGCAAGAATGGAAATTATTTGCCGGCGAACAGTTCAATTATCCTACGCATACGGAATTATCGGTAAGACGACGCCGCGAATCCGGGCAAACTTAGGAAGGATTCCTTTTTCCGGTAATAACAGGGCGGAAAAGTCTTTCATCAATATCGCCGCGTTTTATTCAACTACGCAAAACCGATTCACTTATACCGCTTTTTTCTGCTGCTTCCACAACAGTAACTTCGTCACCATTAAAATTAACAAAACGGTTTTGCCTTGAATTACGTTGTTGTTCACTTGCATTTGCCCAACGCAAATTGTTTGGTTCGTAATTGCCGTTATTGTTGATTCTGTCTAGTGAACAGCCTTCCTTGCCAAAATTCTCAAGCGTCGAAACATAATCATAAAACGCTTGAAAATTATCAATCCATTCAGGATAAATCGAAATGCCGCGTCCGCCGTAATCTATAAAAAAGGCATCGTTCACGTTAAAACAACGGCATTTTATTCCGCGCCAAATATAATATAATTTCGTGTGACTTTTGCCGTGAGTGGTGGCGCGTTTTTGAGTAATCTCACGCTGAAGGCAACCACAAGATTTGCTGGCACCACTTGTTAAACAAACGCCAGATACAATGTGTATGTTGCCGCAATCACATTTACAACGCCAAGTAGCAAATCCATTTTTACTGCCTGCACGTTCAATTACAGTTAAACGTCCGAATTTCAAGCCGGTTAAATCTTTAAGTTTACCCATAAGATTAAATCCTTTCGTTGACTTTTAACCGCAGGATTGTTAAAATAACAAACGCAAAATTCCTTGCGGTTTTCTGATTTTTAGTCGATTAGATTTTACCACAAGGTTTTTTGCTTTTCAAGAATATTTTTCCGCGCAGGCGGATTTTTTAGTTGGAGTGATTTTTATGATTGAAATTTTGTTGCAGTTCGGAGTTACTTTAGCGGGCTTTTTAGTCGGCAGTCTTATCTACAAAAAATTTTTTGAAAAGTAGGGACTTAAAATGGCTGAAATTCCGAGTGCCGAACAGAGCGTCAACGCCTTAGTGAATACGTTTCACAATATCGCGGCGTCGCATATGCCCGTTGGCATTGGTATTGGTACTGTACTTGCACCACCGCCCGATATAA
>JAFSZS010000127.1 GCA_017455645.1 Selenomonadaceae bacterium
ACGCCGCACACCACCGCAATTTTGGCTGTACACGTTTTCGGCACGCCCTGCGACGTTAAAAAAATTCAAGAAGTTGCCGACCGTTACGGCTTAAAAGTTATTTATGACGCGGCGCACGCGTTCGGCGTAGAAATTGACGGGCGCGGGATTGGAAATTTCGGCGATATTTCAATGTTCAGTTTCCACGCCACAAAACTTTTTCATACTTTGGAAGGTGGCGCACTTATCCACGGCGATAAAAATTTAAAGCCGCGAATTGACTTGTTAAAAAATTTCGGTATCAAAAACGAAGATGAAGTTGTTATGCCCGGGATTAACGGCAAACTTGACGAAGTCCGCGCCGCTATCGGTAGGATTATGTTAAATTACGTCGAGGGCGAAAACCAAAAACGAATTGCCCTTCACAAAATTTACAATGAGGAACTTTCAGGCGTTGAAGGTTTAAAACTTATGCCCGCCGTTGCCGAAAATGTCAAGCTGAATTATCAGTATTACGTTGTACGAATTGACGAAAAAATTTTTGGCAGAAGCCGCGATGAAGTTTACAACGAGTTTAAAAATTACAATGTTTACACGCGCAAATATTTTCACCCGCTCTGCAGTGAATACACTTGTTACCGGCAATTAAATTCTGCGCGAGCCGAAAATTTACCGGTTGCAAATTTGGCAGGTAAACAAGTTTTAAGCTTGCCGATGTACGGCGGACTTTCTGAAAATGACGTGCGGAAAATCTGCGCTATTTTAAAATCTTTCAAAAGGTAAAAAATTATGTTTGCAAAAATTACAGCGATTTCTTCGTACCTGCCGCCGACTGTCGAGGAAAATAAAAATCTTATCGACGAGCGCACAATAAAAAAAATTGGAATTTTGGAGCGGCGAATTGCAACTTCAGAATCAGCCGGCGATTTAGCTTTTCTTGCCGCCGAAAAACTTTTTGCCAAGTACAAAATTAACCGTGATGAAATTGATTTTATTTTAATGTGCGTGCAACACCCAGATTATCAAATGCCGCACAACGCCGCGCACATTCAGCACAGGTTAAATCTTTCAAAAAATGTTGGTACAATGGATATTTCATTGGGTTGCAGCGGCTACATTTACGGCTTGGCAACTGCGAAAGGTTTTATTGAGGCGGGGCTTGCCAAAAAAATTTTGTTTATAACTTCAAGCGTTTACACGAAATATATCAATGGAAGGGATTTTTCGACGCGCGCACTTTTCGGCGACGGCGCAACTGCAACTTTGATTGAGGCGGTTAATTCTGAAAAAGAATTTTTAAGCGCGTTTGTATTTGGCTCGGACGGCTCCAAATTTGATAAATTGTACATTCCTGTTGGCGGCAGTAAATTTCCCCCGCGTGACAATCCTGAAATTTTTGACTTTGACGAAAATAAAAATTACCGCTCCAATTATGAAGTTCATATGGACGGCGGCGCGGTTGCTTATTTTACTTTGCACGAAGTACCTAAACTTGTTAATGACGTTTTAGAAAAAGCTAAACTTCTTCGCGCAGATTTAGACTTTTGCATTTTCCACCAAGCTAATCAAATGATGTTGGAATATGTGCAAAAAAAATCTGAATTGGAGGGCGTACCTTTTTTCAACGATATAAAGTTTTGCGGCAATTTGGTTTCAGGCAGTGTACCTTTTGCGATTGAACAAGTTATTAAAAATTTTGACACTGCCAAATTAAAAAAAGTTTTGCTTGCAGGTTTTGGCGTTGGCTTCAGTTGGGCGGGCTGTATCGCTGATTTATCCGGTATCTCAAATTAAATTGGAGGGATTCATTATGAAAAAATTTATTTGGCTGGGGATATTCTTTTTGGTGGTAAGTTTCGCAAATTTGGTAAGCGCGGCAGTTACAAAGGATTCTTACAACAACCAAATTGAAAAAGCTTATTACTACAACAATCAAGATTTTGCTTACCCCGTTGTTACAACTTTAAACCCTGCCGCCGCCCAAAAAATCAACAGTGAAATTCGCCGAAATATGGAAATTTGGATTGAAGATATAAACCGCAGAGGCGGCGAAGATGTAAAGGCATTTGAAATTAGTTATGAAGTTCCCTGCAACCACAACGGCGGCGTTTTGAGTATAATTTTCCGCGAATATGTAATGATTAAACACGCGGCGCACCCTTGGCATATTGTACATACTTTGAATTTTAATTCTGACAGCGGCGACCGCTTGACGACTGACAGCTTAAGCGAAATTGCAAAACACGGCAACGACTACACGCCCGCCGAAATTACAAGAAGGCTTAAAGTTTACTCAAAAATAAACAATCGCCCGCTTTATTCAGATTTTAAACAGCTGGACAAAGTGCCGGAAAATTTTTATTTTGACGACAATTTACACGTACACTTTTTATTTGAACCGCAAACAGTCGCACATTACGGGATTGGAATTATTGATTTAGACGCCGACGCTTATGCTGATATTGTCGATACGGCGTCAAACTGATTAAAAGGAAATGGTTTCAATGAAAAAATTTTTAATGGCGGCAATTTTTTTTGTGATGGTAAGCGTTACGAATTTTGCAAACGCCGCCGAAATTGACAGGGCTTTTTACTTGGGTACGCCCGATGTCAGTTATCCTTTGGTTATCGCCAAAAATGCTGACGCCACCGCCAAAATTAATCGTGAAATTCGCAACGAAGTCAAAAAACTTATCGAGGCGGTTAATAAGCAAATGGCGGAAGGCGATTTTAATTCCGTGGTTATTGGTATCGATTATGAAATTCCCTGCAACCACGAGAACGGAATTTTGAGCATTATTTTAAATCAGTATGTAAATTTTGAAAATTCGGCGCACCCGTCCAGTTATCGCCGCGGCTTAAGTTTTAATTCTGACAGCGGCGCGCGTTTGACAGCTGAAAGTCTTTCTGAAATTGCCAAACACGGCAACGACTACACGCCGGAAATTTTGACTCAAAAACTCCGCGCTTATTCAGAAAAAAATAACGGGCTGCTTTTTTCGGATTTCCAACGCTTGACTAAAACGCCCGACGATTTTTATTTTGATGACAATTTGCACGTACACTTTTTATTTCAGCAGTATGAAGTTGCGCCTTACGCGGTAGGAATTATCGATTTAGACGCTGATGCAACTTACTGAAAATTTTTTCCTTGTGAATTACGGTCTGCTCAATAAAATCTGCAAGATATTCTTTAAAAATATTTTCACGGCGGCAAAGTTCCAAAATTGCCGCCAAATTTTTTTCTGCG
>JAFSZS010000010.1 GCA_017455645.1 Selenomonadaceae bacterium
CTTTAATTTACTATCCAACTATTCCACTATCCAACTATCGCACTAAATTATATCTTTTTTGCGGCGAATTGTGAAATTAATTTTTGGGCGTAATTGCAATGAATTTTTTTTAATGATACAATTTCAAAGATGATAAGTGTTCGGACAATATTTTTTTGGAACGGTTTTTATCAGGAGGTCTTTTTATTGAAAAATTATAGAGAGGAAGTTTACTTTGAAAAACAACGAACAAAGAATTGAACAGAAACTGCAAATAATCCCGTTGGGCGGCTTGGGCGAAATTGGCAAAAATATGACAGTCATTCGTTGCGGTGACGAAATGATTTTGATTGATTCCGGCTTAATGTTCCCGGAAAATGAAATGCTCGGCGTGGATTTGGTTATCCCCGATATTTCGTACGTGGTAGAAAATGAAAGTTGCCTAAAAGCAATAGTGTTGACGCACGGACACGAAGACCACATTGGAGCGTTGCCTTACATTCTGAAAAAATTATCAGTGCCGGTGTACGGTACAAAATTGACACTGGGAATTTTGGAAGGGCGACTCAAAGAAAACGGCGTTGACTGCGGAAATTTGCAAGCCGTAACGCCCGTCGAAATTATTATGCTCGGCTGCTTCAGCGTAGGTTTTATTCGTGTCAATCACTCAATCCCCGATTCTGTAGGCTTGTCGATAAAAACGCCGGTAGGAATGATTGTACACACGGGCGATTTTAAATTTGACTACACGCCGGTTGACGGCAAAATGACGGACTTTAGACGCCTTGCAGATTTGGGCAACAAAGGCGTTTTGGTTATGATGGCTGATTCTACCAACGCCGAAAAAGAAGGACACACGGCAAGCGAAAAATCTGTAGGCGTTGCGTTTAATCGTGAATTTGCAAACGCGCAGGGCAGAATTATTGTTGCAACTTTTTCTTCAAATGTTCACAGAATCCAGCAAGTTATTGATACAGCGGTAAAATATCGCCGCCGCGTTGCAATTTTGGGGCGCAGTATGGTAAATGTTGTAAATATTTCAATGGAGCTCGGATACATTCACGCGCCGGAAGGCGTCATTATCGATATTGAAGAAATTGTAAATTACCCCGCCAACAGAATTGTAATAATCACGACGGGCAGTCAAGGCGAGCCGATGAGCGCGCTTACAAGAATGGCGTTGAGCGACCACAGGCAAGTTGATATTATTCAAGGCGACACGGTTATAATTTCGGCTACACCAATTCCCGGCAATGAAAAAGTTGTTGCAAAGACTGTTGACAATCTTTTGAGACTGGGCGCAAATGTCATTTACAGCAGAAGTGAAGGTATTCACGTTTCAGGGCACGCCTCCCGCGAAGAATTGAAACTTATGCACAATCTGATTAAGCCGAAATTTTTTATACCGGTTCACGGCGAATTACACCATTTGTTTGCACACGCAAGATTGGCTGAAGAATTGGGAATGACGCGCGATCATATTTTGGTTGGTGAAAATGGATTTGTCTTTGAATTTACAAAGGAGCGCGGCAGGATTGTCGGCAGAATTAATTGGGGCGTTGTAATGGTTGACGGCTTAGGCGTTGGCGATGTTGGAAATATTGTCCTGCGCGACAGGCGGCAACTTTCGCAGGACGGGATTTTAATTGTGGTAGTAACAATGAATCGTGAAACGGGAAAAATTGTAGCAGGTCCCGACGTTGTAAGCCGCGGCTTTGTTTACGTGCGTGAATCTGAAGCGTTAATGGACGAAGCAAAGGCGCGAGTTATGCAGGCGTTGAAACATTGCGCCGAAGAAAAAATTACCGACTGGTCGACAATAAAAATTAATGTCAAAGAATCCCTTGCACAATTTTTATTTGAACAAACGCGCCGCCGCCCAATGATTCTTCCAATTATCATGGAGATTTAATTTTAATGAGCGAAAAAAATTTCGTCCACTTGCACAACCATACAGAATACAGCTTGCTTGACGGCGCGTCGAGAATTTCAGATTTAATCGAACAAACAAAAAGTTTGGGAATGGACGCGCTTGCAATTACAGACCACGGCACAATGTACGGCGTATTTTAGAAAACACACCGTCGCCCAATAATTCTGCCAATTATCATGGAGATTTAATTTTAATGAGCGGAAAAAATTTCGTCCACTTGCACAATCATACAGAATACAGCTTGCTTGACGGCGCGTCGAGAATTTCAGATTTAATCGAACAGACAAAAAATTTGGGAATGGACGCGCTTGCAATTACAGACCACGGCACAATGTACGGCGTGATTGATTTTTACAAGGCGGCAGTTAAGCGCGGCGTTAAACCAATTATCGGCTGTGAAATTTACGTTGCGCCAAATTCCCGCTTTGAACGCGCCACTTTGGACGGGGTTAAATATTTTCATTTGATTTTACTTGCCGAAAACAACGAAGGCTACAAAAATTTAGTCAAGCTTGTTTCCTACGCCGCAACCGAGGGCTTTTACTACAAGCCGCGCGTCGACAAGGAACTTTTGAAAAAATATCACGGCGGCTTAATTGCGCTTAGTGCTTGCATTGAGGGCGAAATTCCCAAGGCGATTTTAAATAATAATTTCAAAGGTGCAGTCGAACTTGTCAAAGAATACGTTGAAATTTTTGGGCGGGATAATTTTTTTCTGGAATTGCAGAATCACGGCTTGGAGGAAGAAAAAATTGTTCGTGACGCCTTAATTAAAATCGCGCAGGATTTAAACATTAAACTTGTTGCAACAAATGATTCTCATTATGTGCGGCGTGAAGACAGCGCGGCTCAAGATTTACTGTTGTGCATTCAAATGAATAAAACTGTTGACGATAAAAAACGCTTGCGCTTTCCTTCGGACGATTTTTATTTGAAGTCGCCGGAAGAAATGCGCCTTCTTTTTTCTGAAATTGAAATTGCTTGCGATAACACTTTGGAAATTGCCGCGCGTTGCAATGTAACTTTTGAATTTGGAAAATTGCAACTGCCAGAATTTCCACTGCCTGCGCCTTACACTGATGAAGCCGAATATCTGCGCGACCTTTGCTGTAAAAAAATTTCCAATCGCTACAAAAATTTGACTGAAGAAATTACCGCCCGCCTTGAGCACGAATTGGAAATTATAAAAAAAATGGGCTATGACGGCTACTTTTTAATCGTTTGGGATTTTATAGAATTTGCAAAGAAAAACGGTATAGCGGTCGGTCCCGGCAGAGGCAGCGCGGCGGGCAGTATCGTTGCTTACATTTTGGGAATTACTGAACTTGATCCGCTGGAATTTAATTTATTGTTTGAAAGGTTTTTAAATCCCGAGCGCGTGACAATGCCTGATATTGACGTTGATTTTTGTTATATTCGGCGTGAAGAAGTTATTGACTACGTAAAAAAAACTTACGGCGAAAACCGCGTCGCGCAGATTGTAACTTTTGGAACAATGGCGGCAAAGGCTGTTGTACGTGATGTTGTACGTGCGTTGAATATTTCCTACGCTGAAGGCTCGCGGATTGTTTCAATGATTCCCAACGAATTAAAAATCACGCTTGATAAGGCTCTTCAAACTTCAAAAGATTTAAAGCAAGAATACGAAAATAATTCTACCGTTCGCCGCGTCATTGACTTTTCAAAAAAATTGGAGGGCTTGCCGCGTCACGCCTCGACGCACGCCGCCGGTATTGTTATTTCAAAATTCCCGCTTACAGATTATGTACCCGTGCAACTTTCAAACGATACGCTCGTTACTCAATACGACAAAGATAAAATTGAAGAACTCGGCTTGCTGAAAATGGATTTTCTGGGTTTGCGAACTTTGACAATAATTAATGAAGCGATTGACAACGTGCAAAAGACGCGCGGCGAAAAAATTAAAATTGAAGAAATTCCAATCAATGACGAATTAACGGCGCAAATGTTGACGGCAGGAAATACCGGCGCAGTTTTTCAAATGGAATCTGCGGGTATGACAAAATTGGTAAAAGATTTAAAGCCGACTTGTTTTGCGGATTTAATTCCGACGGTTGCACTTTTCAGACCGGGACCGCTCGGCAGCGGTATGGTTGCAGATTTTATCAACGGCAAGCACGGTACAAAAAAAGTTGAGTACCTGCACCCGAAATTGGAACCAATCCTGCGCGAAACTTTCGGCGTTATTTTGTATCAAGAGCAGGTTATGCAAATTGTACAGGCGTTGGCGGGATTTACTTTGGGGCAAGCGGATTTATTGCGGCGGGCAATGGGCAAAAAGAAGGCCGAAATACTTTTGGCGCAAAAGGAAAATTTTTTGGCGGGCTGCGAAAGAAACGGCGTTGAAAAAAATTTGGCTGAAAAAATTTTTGACTTGCTTTTAAATTTTGCAGACTACGGATTTAATAAATCGCACTCGGCGGCGTACGCTTTAATTGCGTGGCAAACGGCGTACCTTAAGGCGCATTTTCCCGTTGAATTTATGGCGGCGATGCTGTCAAGTGTAATGGATTCAGACAGAATTGCGGCGTACGTTGACTTAACAAAAAAAATGGGGATAAAAATTTTGCCGCCGGATATAAATTTTAGCGGTACACATTTTCAAGTTGAAGGCGGGGCAATTCGTTTTGCACTTTCAGCGATAAAAAATTTGGGCGAAAATTCAATATCGGGCGTTGTTGAAGTTAGAAATTTGGGCGGAAAATTTAAATCGCTGATAGATTTTTGCAGCCGCGTCAACCTCAAGGATTTTAACAAGCGCAGTGTTGAAAATCTGATTAAGTGCGGCGCGTTTGATTCTGTCGATTCGCGCAGGACTGCGTTGCTTGAATCTGTAGACTTTGCATTTGCTGAAGGCGCGCGCAAAAATAAGGAAATGACGGGCGGTCAAGGTTCCCTGTTTGACGATGAAATTATTTCTGCCGCTGAAAACAATTTGCCGCAAATTCCGGAGCGTCCCAAAATTGAAATTCTTGCTTGGGAAAAGGAGGCGTTCGGCTTTTATATGAGCGGTAACCCGCTTGACGAATTCAAGGAAAAATTTTCCGGTTTAATAAAAATTGAAGAAATTGAGCGCGGCGATTTCAAGGAAGGGCAAATTTTAAAAATCGGCGGCTTGATAAGTGGGGCGCGGCGAATTACCACGAAACGCGGCGATTTAATGGCGAATATAACTTTGGAAGATTTCAGCGGCGAAATTGACGTTACGATTTTTCCAAGTCTTTTTGATAAGTGCACTGATTTTATTTTACCGGACGCGGTTGTTGTTGTGCGCGGCAAATTTGACAACTTTAAAATTGTTGCCGATAAAATTTGGCTCGCGCAGGATTTTTTGCCGGATATTTATTTTAACTTACCGAGTTATGAAAAAGTTTTGGGCGTTTTGAAAAAGTACGGCGGCAAAAGTTCGGTGTACTTTAAAATTGCGGGCAAATGGTGCAGGCAGAAATTAAAAGTTGAGATAAATAAAAATCTGCGCGAAGAGTTGAAAAATTTGCTCGGCGCAGAAAATTTTAGAATTTATTAAAAAACCGCTCCCAAATGAAGCGGTAATTTTTAAAATTGCGGGTAAATGGTACAGGCAAAAATTAAAAGTTGAGATAAATAAAAATCTGCGCGA
>JAFSZS010000128.1 GCA_017455645.1 Selenomonadaceae bacterium
ACTTTCTTTTTCCAAAGCATGCGCGGCTTGCTTGCAAGGCGTGCTCTTTAGCGAAAAGAAAGTACCAAAGAAAAGTGCTTTTTCGCCCGCCGTACTGCCATCACGGCAGTAACCGGCGGCGGCGTCCATCCTTGGACGCCGTGCTTCCTTTTTTACTTATATAAATTTTTAAATTTCTTTTCTGAAGTTTGCCGCAAAATTTAAAAATAAAACCAACACCGCGCCAATTAACGCGCCCGGTAAAACGCCGTCAACGCCTCGCATAAATGACATAAATATTGGCGTGCGCATATGTGCAAATGTTTCTACCATTGAACTTTGTCCGATTGTTGCCACGATTGTTAAGACGAAACAGATTGACTTTGGAAATTTTTGCAGGAACGCCGCCATTGCCATTACAAAGGCAGGGTGTCCAATGAAAATTTCTTTCGAGCGCGGGCGTGCGTAAAAAAGTTGCTCCAACATTGCACGAATTTTTATTTCTAAGCCCGAAACAGGCATTCCAGCTGTATGTCCGCTCCTTGCGATTAATACCACAAACGCCGCTATTACAAAAATTCCCGCCAATAAATGTTTTACTGTTACATTCAAGTTTAAGATTTTTTTCAACTGGTCAAACGCTGAAGTATTTTTCTGCACTTCCTCAAGAATGTTGAAACGTTGCAAAAATGCTATTGCAACCAAAATCAGCGGCAGTACAAAGGTTAATTTTATACCGCGGAAAATTTCAAATTCCAGAAAATATTTAATGTCAGAAAGTGCGCCCGACAAGTACGCCGCGCCTATCATTGACAGCGCGCTTGTTATGAAAAGTGCAATTATCGACGCCAAAATTATTTGTACGGTTGAAAGTCCGTCGTCCTGCGCGAATTGCGATTTTAAGCGGGCGAATCTAAGCTTGTCAAGTTGCCAAATGACGGCAAGCGCGGGAAATAAATTTGCACTCAACAACGCCGCCAAAATTCTAACCTTGCCGCCCGCGCCCATCAAAATTGGTACTGCCGCAATTATCGCAACCACCGCAAAAAGTATCAGCTGAAATTTTCTGTTGACGTTGACGCGCTGCGAAATTAAAGACAAATATAAAACCGCCGCCGCCGCTACGCCGATTATTACCAAAACTCTTAAAAATTTGTCGGGATAATAATTTTCAAAAGTTCCCGCCGTGCCGAATGTAAAGCCTTTCGATTTTACTTTTTCTGCAGTTTCACGAACATATTTTAAATTTGTTTCAAGCAAAGTTAAGCCCGGCAAAGGTTTTTCGTACGTGCGCAAAAGATTTATCCTGATATTTCTTTCGTGGTCGGTTGTCGCCCAACGCTGTACCGCCGTATCAATCAAAAGTTTTGGCTGTTCATCGCGCGGAATTGCATAAAGGCGGGCAATTTCATTGTAGCCGAGTTTTTGCGCAAGTTCAAACATTCCTTCCTGATTGTAAAATTGCAGTTGGCTTGTATGCTCAATCATTCCGAAAATATAGCCGTGCTTTTTAAATTCTTCAGCGGTAACTTCAACCAAATTTGGCGCGCCCAAAATTTCGGGACCGTCAAAAACAATTTCAGAAATTGGGTAGCCGTCCAATTTTTCAAAGACAGATTTAATTTTTTCCGGCGTACACTGATAAAAATTTTTGGGGCGTGCAAGAATCATAAAGCCGGCTTTTTTGGCAATTTCCAATTCGTCAATGTCAAAGCCGGCAGGTTCAGCCATGAAGGAGCCGTATTGAGCTTTAACTTCCAAAATTTCAACATCGCCGATAGCGAAAGGGCGCACGCGCTCTTCACCGTACCGCAAAAACAATTCTTTTTTCGCCGAGTTGTAAGCCGCCATATCGCCGCCGATTATATAAATTTTGTTGGCGTCAATCGAGCCGATTTCTACAGCTTGCCGCCAAAGTCTGTCAGTCAACGCGCCGCTGTGATAATTCAAAATTATATCCCTGCCGAAAACCGCTACAACTTTTCCTGCGCGAGTAAGTTTATCAAAAGTTGTATCGTAAATTGCAAGTGAAGTTATACCCGCGTCTTTAAACTTTCTCAAAACTTCGCCCAATTCCAGCCCTTCACGATCCGCCAAATTTTTTAAGCTTTCAAAGTCAATCGCCATATCAACTTGATTGTTATGAATTTCGACGGCGTGTCTTTGTCCGGCAATTACCAACGACGCCAAAAGTCCGGCGGCAATAAATATAAGCAAAATTTTGTTGTAGGTAAATTTTCGCATTATTGTACCGCACCAATCGCAGTTACAACCGCTTCACCTTCGCGCAGTTCCACGCTGTCAAATTTCAGATTGAAGGGCAAATTTGCGCTGTCCAAAACTTTTATATCACTCAAAAAAGTATCAATGTTGACGCGGCTTAAAATTGAATTGCTGTTTAATCTTGTCATATGGAAGAAAATATTTCCGTTCTCAACAATGAAAGTTCCTTCAACGTCAATATCAACCGTCCTGCCGAAAAATTTAACTTTGGCGGAGGCAGAAGCTTTTTCCGGTTTAATTGAAACTTGCGGGTCTTCAAATTTGCCGTCCTGTTTGGCGATAAAATTTTTCAATTCTTCTTCAGTGATAATCCCGCGCAATTCGATTTTGTCGGCGTGTTGCAAAATTTTTTGAGTGCGCAAGTTAGCCGGTAAATCTTTGGTCGGGAAAAGCAATTCCAAAACGTCAAGGGAAATTTTTTCGCCGTCGAGCGTCAAATTTTTAAAATTAACATCGCCGATATAACCGGCGTTGGCGGTTGCGTGAACTCTGCCGATATCACCGAGTGTAATTAATAAATTCGGATTTGAACTTAAAGAAACGTCAACTTCATTAGCCGCGGTAGCTTTTGTGATTTGCGTTGCCACAATATTTTCAACTGTGCGCGGCAAAATGAATTGCAGAATTGCCAAAATTAACAGTAAAAGAATCCCCAAAAGTGCCAAAAATTTTTTCATTTTATAAATCCTCCGAGCATTGGTAAAAATCACCCCCGTAGACGCGCTGTAAAGCCCGTGGCGCGGCTTTCAGGGGGGTTTTACGACTTTATATTAAAAAGTTTTTGAAGGCGGCTTAAAATCGATATTTGAAAATTTAAACTGCAACATTAGCTTTCATTGCAAAAAATATTACCGATTTTTTCATTTTATAAATCCTCCGAGCATTGGTAAAAATCACCCCCGTAGACGCGCTGTAAAGCCCGTGGCGCGGCTTTCAGGGGGGTTTTACGACTTTATATTAAAAAGTTTTTGAAG
>JAFSZS010000129.1 GCA_017455645.1 Selenomonadaceae bacterium
GCCGTACTCAACAATCATCAAGCCGTTATCAGTCAATAAATTTAGTTCTGCAACCAGATTCATTGACGCCGCGGCAAGATTTTTTTTATAAGGCGGGTCGCTGAAAATTAAATCGAACTGCAAATTTTCATTGGAAAGTTTTTTCAGCATTTTTGAAAAATCGCCGCGCAGGATTTTACAATTTTGAAATTTGGCGCGTTGCACATTTTCAGAAATTAAATCTGCAGTGGCAAAATCTACAAAGACAGCGGAATTTGCGCCGCGTGAAACTGATTCAAGCCCGAGTGCGCCTGTACCTGCGAAAATATCCAGCACTGCTCCAATTTCCGAAAAATCAAGCAAGCCGTTCAAAATACTGAAAAGCGATTCTTTGACGCGGTCGCCTGTCGGGCGTGTTTCAAGTCCTTTGGGCGTTTTGAGTTTCAAGCCTTTAGCCGTGCCGCTGATAATTCTCACTAAATTTCCTGCCTTTAATTCTTCAAGTCAAAAGATTTTCCTGCATTAGTGAATTGTAGCAATTAAATCGTAATTTGTAAAGAAATTAAGTTTTGGGCAAAATAAAAAATCCCGCCACAATAACGAAAGTGCGGGAATTTTTTTTGTATACATTGCAAAAATTAACGTTTTGAGAATTGGGACGCTTTACGAGCTTTTTTGAGACCGTATTTGCGGCGTTCCTTTTCGCGCGGGTCGCGTGTAACGAATCCGGCTTTTTTAAGTGTTGGGCGGAGTCCGTTATCGAGTTCCAAAAGTGCGCGGGTAATTCCGTGACGAATTGCGCCGGCTTGACCTGTAGTACCGCCACCTTTTACGCTTGCGATAACGTCATATTTATCTTCCATTTCGGTTAAAACGAGCGGCTGACGAACAATCAATTCTAAAGTTTTCAAGCCAAAATATTCTTGCATTTCACGCCCGTTAATTGTAACTTTGCCGCTGCCCGGGACAAGGCGAACGCGAGCTATTGAAGATTTGCGGCGACCTGTGCCGTAATACATTACATCTGCCATTTTATCACCTCAAAATTAGCGAGTTTCGATTTTCAATTCTTCAGGTTGTTGTGCGGCGTGCGGGTGTTTATCGCCAACATATACATGAAGTTTTCTGAATAAATCTGCACCGAGTTTGTTTTTGGGAAGCATACCCTTTACTGCGTGTTCAATGACGCGTTCGGGGTATTTTTGCATCCATTCGCCGGCAGTTGCAAATTTCGCGCCGCCGGGGTAACCGGTTTGATGATAATAAACTTTTTTGCGAAGTTTTTTACCGGTGAAAACGGCTTTTTCGGCGTTGATAACAATGACATAATCGCCTGTATCGACGTGAGGGGTATATTCGGGTTTATTTTTGCCGCGCAGGACTTTTGCAATTTCAGCAGCAAGGCGACCAACTATTTTGCCTTCAGCGTCTACAATGTACCATTTCTTTTCGACGCTGCCCGCCTTTGCCATAAAAGTATCTTTCATTTGAATTTCCTCCGAAGTTACGAAATCTGATTAGGCACTTAAAACGTCCGGGGCATTGGAAACATTTTATTGCCATACTGCAGTATGATAAACAAAACGCGCCGCCTTGTCAAGAAAAAGCTTAATAATTTTTAAAGACAACAACTTCAAACGGGCGTAAATTTTCTGCAATTCCTTCGTAGTTGCCCAAAAGTTTTTTATAGCCGTCAGCAATGTATTCTGAAAGATTTTTTTCAGTCAAGTTGACATTTTCGCCGCGGTAGTTGCAAATTACGATTAACTTTTCTTCGCCCAAAGTGGGGCAGTAAGCGATAACGTCATTATTTTCACGCTCAAAAAAGTTGAAAAACCTAAAATTTTATTTTTCAAAAACAACAACTTCAAACGGGCGTAAATTTTCTGTAATTCCTTCGTAGTTGCCCAAAATTTTTTTATAGCCGTCAGCGATGTATTCTGAAAGATTTTTTTCAGTCAAGTTGACATTTTCGCCGCGGTAGTTGCAAATTACGATTAATTTTTCATTGCCTAAAGTGCGGCGGTAAGCGATAACGTCATTGTTTTCACGCTCAAAAAATTTAATATCGCCGTCCTGCACAATTTTATTTTCTTTGCGGAATTTTACCAACTTTTTATAAAAATTTAAAATTGAATCGGAATCTTTTTCTTCGGCGGCAACGTTAATTTTTTTATAATTTTCCGGTGAAGAAATCCACGGCTCAACAGTCGAAAATCCGGAGAATTTTTCTGCGCTCCATTGCATAGGAGTTCTCCCGTTGTCGCGGGAACGCTCGCCAATAATTTTTAACGCTTCAGTTTCAGACTTGCCGCCCTCGCGCAGGATTTTATAATTATTCAAACTTTCAACGTCGCGGTATTGTTCAATGGAATTAAATTTAGCGTTAGTCATTCCAATTTCTTCGCCTTGGTAAATGTAGGGAGTGCCGCGCATTAAGTGAATTGTTGCCGCCAACATTTTTGCTGATTCTTTCCAATAATTTTTATCGTCGCCGAAACGTGAAACTGCGCGAGGTTGATCGTGGTTGCACCAAAATACAGCATTCCAGCCGCCGTTTTCAGCCATTCCGACTTGCCATTCTTCAAAAATTTTTTTCAGTGCGGAAATATCGGCGTCCATTAAAGACCATTTATCGCCGTTTTTATAGTCAACTTTCAAATGATGAAAACTAAAACTCATTGACAATTCGTGAGAATCGGGGCGCGTGTAAAGCAGACAATTTTTTAAATCGGTTGACGCCATTTCGCCAACTGTTATCATTCCGTCAATTCCGGAATTTTTCACAAGTTCTTTTAAATATTCGTGAACGTGCGGACCGTCCGCAAAAAGTTTTCTGCCGAGTCCTTCAGTATCATCTGAAAAAATTTCCGGCTTAGAAATTAAATTTATCACGTCAAAACGAAAACCGGCAACGCCTTTTTCTTTCCAAAATTTTACAACGTTTGCAACTTCCTCACGCACTTTAGGATTTGTCCAATCTAAATCCGGCTGACTGACGTCGTGCAAGTGCAAATACCATTTATTCAAGCGCGGTACATATTCCCACGTACTGCCGCCAAATGCACATTGCCAATTTGTAGGCGGCTTGCCTTCGCCTTTTCCGTCGCGCAGAATGTAATAGCGTTGATAATTTTCATCGCCTGCAAGTGCGCGTTGAAACCATTCATGTTGGTCGGAAGTATGACAAAGCACCATATCAAGCATAATTTTGAGTCCCTTTTCGTCGGCGGATTTTACCAATTCGTTAAAATCTTCCATTGTACCGAAACGCGGATCAATCGCCGTATAATTTGAAATATCGTAGCCGCCGTCTTTAAGTGGTGAAGGATAAAAAGGCGTTGTCCAAATATAATCGACGCCGAGACTTTTAATATAATCGAGTTTTTCAATAATTCCGCGAATATCGCCCACGCCGTCGCCGTTTGAATCATAAAAACTTTTGGGGTAAATCTGATAAACTACTTTATCGCTAAATTTCATTTCAAAACCTCCTTGCTTACTTCTGCATTTCAAAAAGTTGTTTCAATAAAATTTCTTTTGGCGTTGTCGGTACAGATTTAAACCATTCCAACTGCTCTACTGTCAATTTTGAAATTACTTCCATATCGCCGTTTAGCATTGCCTCGTAGCCATCCTGCGCGACAATTTCCGGCGAAAATGTCATTGCCTTTGCCAAATTTGTATTTTCTAAATTTGACGCCTTTGCAAAGCCGGTATTCATTCCGCCCGACATCAGCGTTGTAATTGTTACGCCCGTACCTTGAATTTCCTGCCAAATTCCCTCACTTAGCGCGGTTACATAAGATTTTGCGGCGTAGTACACGGCTTGCATTGGACCTGCGGGCATAAGTGCCGCCGTCGAGGAAACATTTAAAATTTTGCCGCTGCCGCGTTTCACAAAGTCGCGCAGGAATATTTTTGTTAATTTTGTAAGGGCGATAATATCAACCATTATCAAATTTAAATCCTGTTCCATTGTACGCTCGTGAAAATAACCCTGCCCGCCAAGTCCGGCGTTGTTAATCAGATAATCTACAGAAATTTTGGCGCGGTTAAGTTCGTCATAAATTTCTTCTGCCGCGTCGATTTTTGATAAATCTTTTGGCAAAACATAAACATTGACTTTGAAATTTTCTTCCAACAATTTTTTTAATTCGTTAAGTTTATCAATACTCCTTGCAACAATAACTAAATCGCCGCCGCGTGCCGCGTGAATTTCGGCGAAAGATTTTCCCAAGCCGCTTGACGCGCCAGTAATTAATGCAACATTTTTCAATTTCAAAAACGCCTTCCTATTCGTCAATTTTGCCGTTCCAATTTTCAGCCGCCGAAGTATGCTCATGCAAAACTTTCCATTCGCCGCCGTCCTTGTTTACAGTATCCCATTTTTGCACGCTGCAAACAAGCGCGGTATTTTCATTTATAAAAGTTCTCATATACAAAATTGTAACGTTGCAGCTTTTCAAATTGCCAAAAGCCTCGTCAAAAACTTTCTTTGCTTTTTCAACGCCAACTGAAGCGTAGGGCGCGGCGTCAAACCAAATTGTTTCAGCCGTCCAATTTTTGGTACTTTCTGCGCCGCTGAAAGAGTTCGCAATATCACGTACAATTTTTTCTACAATCTGCTTATCATTCATTTCAAAAATTCACCTCCATAAAATTTTTTAAAGATAATTGCCCCATAAGATCAGGGAGGGCAACTTACAGGGCAATTACTTTCATTTGAAACAAAATTTATTAGTAAGTTGCAATAACAGTACTGCCGGTTTTAGCCTTCATACCGCTGATAAATTTAAAAGTATCAATACCGTTGGGATTAGTTACAACGAATACTGCTGTATCGGGATGCCCTGCCGCTTTAATTTTCGCCTTGCTAAATTTTAAAAGTGGAGTTCCCGCCTTAACAACGTCGCCAACTTTGCAAAGATATTCAAAGCCGTCGCCTTGCATTGAAACAGTATCAATTCCAACGTGAATAAGAATTTCAATGCCGTTTGAAAGTGTCATTCCTACCGCGTGTTTGGAATCTTGCATTAAAACCGTAATTTTGCCGGAAACAGGCGCGCAAACAGTTTCGTTAGCCGGTTTAATCGCCAAGCCGTCGCCTACCATTCCTTCAGAAAATACGCCGTCGCCAATTTCTTTTAAGCTGATAACTTCGCCGTCAAGGTATGCTTTAAATTCGTTTTCGCTTACAAGATTAGCTTCAGCCTCTGCATTAGCTGCTTCAGCCGCCGCCACCATTTCAGCTTCTTGTTGTGCTATTTTTGCCGCCTTGTCAACGCCTTTTTTCTTTCCAACAGCAACAGTTAAAATGAACGGTACAACAATAGCCACAAGCATTGCAAGGGCGAAAGTTGGCATTGAAGTTGCTTGCATTGATAAAATACCCGGAATACCGCCAACACCAATAGCATTAGCGGTTGTGCCTGTTGAAACGCAGACAATCGCCGCACAAGCCGAGCCGCTCATCGCGCAGATAAACGGGAAAAAGTTTTTCAATGTTACACCGAAGATAGCCGGTTCAGTAACACCCAAATAACAAGATACCCACGCCGGAACGTTGACTTCTTGCGCCTCTTGGTTGCCGCGTTGCAAATAAATCATTCCCAAAACTGCCGAGCCTTGAGCAATATTTGAAAGTGAAATTTTTATTTGTCATATTATGTAAATTTGTGATAACTAAATGAAAATATATAAAGCCCAGCAATACACTAAAATTAACTCTGAAATCGCCGGTAATTCCGCTGAATACAACGCTTGAAATTTCAGAACTGATTTTTCAATCAATGAAAACTAAAATAAAATGTGCCGCAATAACCGTTAAAACCAAACTGCAGAAAGGTACAACAATCATTAAAATTACTTCAAGTACAATACTTCTGAAAAATTTTTCAAGATAAGCCAAAGTAAACGCCGCTAAAATTGCAAAAAAAATTGCTCCAATGAGCATTGACGAAAAAACCCCGACCGTGATAAAATCTAATTGAGAAAATAAGACAAATCACGAGACGGAGTCTTTTCTATGAAAAATTATAGCAAAACTTGTCTCAATTTGTCAAACAATAAAAGGAGGCAAGCAAAATGTTAAATCCTAAAATTGCTTTTATTACAATGGCTGTGTATATGATTCGTCACAAAATTACAGGTAAAATTTACATTGGAAAAACCAAAAATACAATTATGTCTCGTATTTCCAGACATATAAGTAATAGCCGTAATCTTAGAAATAATTCTTATATAGACCGTGCTATTGGAAAGTACGGAATAGATTTGTTCGATATATCGGTAATTGAAAAATGTACTACCGAAACTGAACTTAATAAACGTGAAAAATTTTGGATAGCCTTTTATAATTGTAAAGCTCCTAATGGATATAATTTAACGGACGGTGGTGAAGGAGCGTCTGGACGTGTTGTACTTGAAAACACACGTAAAAAAATGTCTGAATCTGCAAAAAAACGCAAAGGTGTTAGTCATCCTCAAACTAAAGAAACACGTGAAAAAATTTCTAAATCATTGACAGGTAGAAAATTGAGCAAAACAACACGCGATAAAATGTCTCAATCAAATAAAGGTAAACGCGCTGTACAATGTATTGAAACTGAAGAAATTTTTGAATCTATAAAAAAAGCAGCTGAATGGGCAGGAGTTTCTAAATTCGCTATACATGATACATTGCGTGGAAAAACAAAAAAAGCAGGCGGTTATCATTGGAAATATTTTGATGATAATTTAAATTGAGTCGCAAGGTCAGCGCGTCCGCGTAATTTATGAGCCGGTTGAAAGAAACGTTTTCAAAATTGGCGGGATTGAATCTTTCAAGGAGGCGGCGATTAGAAACGGTTTTTCATACGCTACAAAAGTTGTAAAACTTGAAGAAATTATTGCTGACGAAGAAATTGCAGAAAAAACCGGTTTTAAAATTGGCGCGGCACTTTATGACGTGAGGCGCGTCCGTTACGTCGACGGCAAGGCTTTAATTCTGGACAAAAATTATTTCCTCATATCAGCCGCGCACGGTTTGACAGAGGAAATTGCTACAAATTCGATTTATGATTATCTTGAAAACGTACTCAAAATGAAAATTATGACAAGCAAAAGAAAAATGACTACCGAGCTTGCAACTTCCGAAGACAAAAAATATCTTGAACTTGACGATTATAATTGTTTGGCGATTGTAAGCGGGCGCGTTTTCAATGGCGACGGTATTCAGTTTGAGTACACAGAATCTAGGCACAGACCGGATTATTTTTGTTTTGAAGATACTGCAACGCGGCACAAATTTAAAGGATAAGCTGTAACGCTTGATATTTTTCATTGTGTCAATTAGAATTTTGGAAAAAATTTTTTGATTGAGAGTGAAAAATATGATAATCCAATTACCGAATGACATTTTACAAAAAGTTAAAAAACCTGCGCGATACACCGGCGGAGAATTTAACAGCGTTCAAAAAAATTGGGATTCAGTAAGTTGCAGAATGGTTTTAGCATTGCCGGACGTTTATGAAGTTGGAATGTCAAATTTGGGGCTTGCGATTTTGTACGGAATTATGAACAAGCGCGGCGATATTCTCTGTGAAAGAGTTTACGCGCCGTGGATTGATATGGAAAATGAAATGCGGGATAAAAATATTCCGCTTTTTTCTTTGGAAAGTAAGCACGCCGTCAAAGATTTTGATTTTTTGGGATTTTCTCTCCAGTACGAAATGATTTTTTCAAATGTTTTAAATATGTTGGATTTGGCGGGGATAAATTTACACGCGGCTGAACGCGCCGAAAATGAACCGTTTGTAATTGGCGGCGGTCCTTGCGTGTATAATGTGGAACCTATGGCAGATTTTTTTGATTTCTTTGTAATTGGCGAAGGCGAAGAAATTTTGGGCGAAGTTGCAGAAAAATTTATCGAATGGAAAAGCGGCGGCAAGATTGGCGGGCGGCGCGGTTTTCTGAAAAAAATTTTGAGCGTCAATGGAATTTATGTACCGAGTTTTTATCAGCCGATTTACGACGGCGAAAATTTTATTGGTATGAAAGTTTTGGAAGGCGCGCCGCAAAAAATTTTCAAGCGAGTTTGTAAAGATATGAATGAAGTTGCGACGGTTGAAAAGCCGCTTGTACCTTTCATTGACATTGTACACAACCGCGCAATGTTGGAAATTTTCAGGGGTTGCACGCGCGGCTGTCGATTTTGTCAAGCGGGTATGTGTTATCGTCCTGCGCGAGAACGTACTGTTGAAAATTTGCGCGAAACTGCACGGCGTTTAATCGACGTGAGCGGCTACGACGAAATGTCTTTGACAAGTTTAAGCAGCGCGGATTATTCTTGCCTGAATCGACTTGTTGAGGAATTGCAGGAAGATTTTAAAAATGAAAAAATTGGCTTTTCGTTGCCGAGTTTAAGAATTGACAGCTTTTCTATTGAACTTGCCGACAAATTGCAGGCGGTACGAAAAAGCGGCTTGACATTTGCGCCGGAGGCAGGTACTCAAAGACTGCGCGACGTTATCAATAAAAATGTTACTGAAGAAAATCTTTTGGAAGCTTGCGGGGCGGCGTTTGAAAAAGGCTGGAAGACTATCAAGCTTTACTTTATGATGGGTTTACCTACTGAAACTGATGAAGATATTGCAGGAATTGCCGACCTTGCTCAAAAGGTTGCAAATTTGTACCGCCAAATAAAAAAACGCCGTGATGTCAAAGTTACAGTTAGCGTAAGTTGTTTTGTGCCTAAACCTTTTACGCCGTTTCAATGGTACGGGCAAATTTCGCTTGAAGAATTTATGCGCCGCCAAAAATTGTTGAAAAGTTTAATAACTGACAGGGCGATAACTTACAATTACCACGACGCCAAACTTTCCGTACTTGAAGGGGCTATTGCACGCGGCGACAGAAAACTTTGCAAAGTGATTGAGACTGCGTGGAAAAACGGCGCAAAATTCGACGGCTGGAGCGATTTATTTAAATTTGAAATTTGGGCGGCGGCGTTTGAAAGTTGCGGCGTCGATATGAAATATTACAGCGAGCGCACGCGCAATATTTATGAGCCGTTGCCTTGGGAGCATACAACGCCCGGCGTCAACAGAAATTTTTTAGTCAGCGAACTTGAAAAATCACAGCGCGGCGAAACTACGCGGGATTGTCGGCGCACTTCTTGTACAGGTTGCGGCGTTTGTATGAATTTGGGAGTTAATGTTGTTGACTACGCAGGGACAGAGGGAAATAGGGAAATAGGGAAAATTTCCAACCCCTCTACCCCTATATCCCTATATCCCTTGAACCCTACAAAATACCGCTGCCAAATTCGCAAGGGCGCGGAAATTGCTTTTCTTTCGCACTTAGAATATATGAACGTTTTTATGAGCGCGCTCCTTCGTTCAAAATTGCCTGCCGCATATTCTGAAGGATTCAACCCACATTTGAAAGTTTCGTTTGCAACGGCATTGGGCGTCGGCGTAACTTCTGAAATGGAATATGTTGACTTTGAACTTTCGCAAAATATTAAAAGCAATGAAGTTTTGACGCGCTTAAATTCACATTTGCCAAAAGGCGCGGAAATTGTAAGAATCAGAAAAATTTCCGGCAAAGTTCCCGCGTTGACTGCCGCAATAGATTTTTCACGTTACGAAGTTTTGATTGACGCAGATTTTGAAAGTGCAGTTGACGCCGCCAAAAAGTTTAACGCCGCCAAAGAAATTAATTTTACGCGCGTAACGCCAAAACATACGCGGGAAATTGAAATTAAATCTTACATTGCCGAGCCGCTCAAAATTTCAAAAGTTGACGGCGAAATTTTGTTGACTTTCGGTACAAAAATTAATCTTTACGGCACAATTAAACCTTCGGAAGTTTTAAAAGTCCTGCGCGAAAATTTTAATTTACAGATTGAAATTGAGGCGGCTAAAATTAATCGCACGGTTTTACTTAGCCGCGGCAAAAATCTTTTGGACGTAGTCTAGAAAGTAACGTTATTTTTTTAAGAAAAAGACACTTGGAAGGTTTCCAATTTTTTGCCAATGAATCAGCTATTTCAAGCCATCTGGAAATTCTGTTTTCAGGCGGCACACTTTCTCCCCAATATTCAACAAAAACTGAATCCGGCAATTCAAGTGCGGCTTTTTGCATTTCTTTTTCAATAAGTTTTAACGCTTTTTGTATAAAGTCTTGCTTAATCAAGTTGACGAAATTTTTCATAGCTGATTCCAATTTGTTCAAAAAGCGATTTTCTTTGTTCATTTGTAACTTATAGTGATAGGTAAGGCTTTGAGGTTAGCTCCACCTTTTCCCCCGCTCCACACCGTACGTGAAAGTTTCCCTTCATACGGCGTTCCATCTTTGATAACTTGTTTTTATCTAATCAATCTTTACTTAAATGCCGCTGTTACTAAGATTAAATTTTCGTATTCATCAGTACCGCCTTGATTTTTCGGCTTGATATGGTGGCAATGAATTTCTTCAGTTGCTTCAAAATCCTTGCCTGTTACAGCACATTTGCCCTTTTGCGCGTTGTATAGCGATATTCGGTTGTCC
>JAFSZS010000130.1 GCA_017455645.1 Selenomonadaceae bacterium
CAATCGCTTTATCAAGTGCTTCTTTGCTCAAAAGTTGAGTTACGGGAATGCCGCGGTAAGTTGCGATGCTTGCCAAAGGTACCATTGTTTTATCGCTGTGCCCGCCGACAACCATACCGTCAACATCAGTAGGAGTTGCAGGATAGCCCGCCTCTTGCAACGCTTCAGCAAGGTAATAGCGGAATCTGCTGCTGTCAAGCATGCCGCCCTGTCCAATAATTCTGTTGCGTGGAAGTTTTGAATCTTTCAGCGTTAAATAAGTCATTGCGTCCATTGGATTTGAAATAATAATTAAAATTGCGTCAGGTGAAAATTCCAAAATCTGATCTACGACGCTTTTAACGATTTTTGCGTTGGTGCCGATTAAATCTTCACGGCTCATACCCGGCTTGCGAGGAATACCGGAAGTAATAACAACAACCTGCGAGCCTGCCGTTGCCGCGTAGTTATTTGTTACGCCTTTAACGGTTGTATCGAAGTTAAGCATGTGAGCAGTTTGCATAATATCCATAGCTTTACCTTCGGACAAGCCTTCTTTAATATCGATAAGGACAACTTCACTTGCAAAACCTTTTGTAGCCAAAACATTAGCCACGGTTGCGCCTACGTTACCTGCACCAACTACTGTTACTTTCATTATAAAAATCCTCCATTCAAAAAATTATTCTTCAGCGGAAAAATCTTCCTTGCCTACGCCGCAGAGCGGGCAAACGAAATCTTCCGGCAAGTCTTCAAATTTTGTACCCGGTTCAATATCGTTATCGGGGTCGCCTGCTTCTTCGTCGTATTCCCAACCGCAAACATTACAAATATACTTCATCGTTAAAACCTCCAGTAAATTTTTTATCATTTTATCACAAGTTTTAAATTTGTCGATAAAAAATTTTTTTGCTTTGAAATTTTAATTGTCGGTAAAAAATTAGCCCTTCAGACGCCGTAGAATTGCCTACAACACGTTTTCGGAGCTGTTCACGATATTTTATATTAAAAAACTTTTTGACCCGCCTTAAAATCGATTTTCAGTTTTTTAATCTTCACGCGTAACTTGATAAAATTTTAAAATTTGCTGAACTTTTTCTGATTCAGCCTGCGAAATATCGGCGTCAGAAAATTTATTCTGCGCGACAATTTTTTTTGCTTCTGCAAGTTCAGTTTCGTTTAAGGCGTGAAAATTTTTGCGCCATTCTTCAGCCAAATTTTCGTGCTTTTTTCTGTAGATAATCATTGCCTCCGGCATCCAAAGTAAATCGTCGAATTCGTCAAGATTTTTACCGAACGCTTTTTCAAAGAAGGAACGCCCGCGCCCAATTTTGCCCTTGGTTGCGTTGATAATCGCTTGAATTGCGCGGATAAATTTTTTGTTCCAATGTTCGCCCAAATAATCACGGTTGCGAAAATACTGCGGGTCTTTTATCGGGTGGTATTTCATTGGAAAAGAATAAATTGCAACGTTCAATTCTTCGCACAAGTCGATATTCAATTTCAGGCGCAAATATAATTCTGCCGGCGTATCGTGGAAATTGTACAGAATATAATTTGACATACTGCGAACGCCGTACTTTGCCGCTAATCGAATTGCCTTTTCATAAATATCTTTTTGTTCGTAGTGGTCAAAGGCGATTCTCAAAGGGCGAATATTCAGCTCGGCAAGTTTCGCCATTCTTTCTTCGTGTTTGACAATCAGCCGCGCGTCCAGTCCTTGATTAAAATCTACGTAGTGCGTGCGCTTGTTATGTTTAAAAAATTTTTCCAAAAGCGGGCGTGCCTTTGTATCAAATTCAAAAATTTTTTCTGCAGTAGCTGTACAAAAGTGCAACAAAAAATTTTCCTCTCGCGCAGAATAAAATTTGCCTGCGTCAATTTCCGGCAAGCGTTTTTCCAATTCTTCATACAGGCGAATAATTTTTTTAATGTAAGCGCGATCGTTGAAACCTGCGCGAAGATTTTTTATAGCCAAATCGTATTCGTCGGAGGGCGTGTAAGTTGCGCCCTTGCCGAAACCGCAAGCTTTTATATCGTCGACAATCTGAAAAAATTTTTCTGACGCCAAAACATTATTATCCATCAAAAGTAAATGTTGTTTCTTGCCGAAAAGATTTTCAACCTGTTGCAAAATATTTTGAATTGGTACGTAATTTTTATACAGCGGCTCCAGCGTGCTTACCGCGCAAAAACTGCAACGCCTGATACAGCCGCGCGTTGTGTAACCGAAATAGGAGTTTCGCGCAGGATATTTATAATCTGTTTCCTCAAGTATGGAATAATCCGGCGGCAATTCGTCAATTATAACTTTGTCTGTTTTATTTAAATCGTCGGGCTTGTCCAAAAGTCCTGTATGAATTTTAACCGCGTCGCCAATTTCTTTTTGCATTTCGGCGGGTACGAGCGTTGCCGCAATTCCGCCAACGTAAATTTGCCCGCCCTTCACCAAAAATTTTTTCGCAAAATTAATTGTGTCGATTGTCTTTTTCCAATAAAAAGTGAACAGCGAATTGACGCAGATAATTTCAAATTTGGGATAACTTTCATTCATAAAACGGCGGCGCAAATGCCAAATATTTTTTTCAAAATCAGTGCCGCGCAAATTCGGAATATTTTCAAGGTAAAAATGTTTTCCTTTTTTTATGAAATTAATCAGCGCGTCATAATGTTTGGCGAAATTTTCAATGCCGATAAATTCCTCAAGCAACAACTGCGCCGCAAAAGTTTTTAAATCGCCCTTAAAAAATCTTACGTCGTCTTCGCAAATTTTCCGAAAGTACCAACTTAATTTCATCAGATTCAGCGGCGGATATTTATTTTTGTAATTCGGCTCTATCAGAAGTACGCGGCGGCTCATTGGTTAACCGCCTCAACTATTTTTTCTTGCAATATTTTAAAAGTTTTGACGTCAACATTTTCTCTTATAACGTCCAGAATTTTTGTAACCAATTTTCTTTCACTGCGATTTAAATTTGGAAAAAGATTTTTGAACTTGTTATCTTCAGTTTCAGGTGGCGGGGTTGAAATTTTTTCGGCTTTATCAATGATTCTGAATATAACCCTTGATAAAATATCCGGCGCACTTGTCGAATTTTCATTTTGAAAGCGTTCAATTTTTTTATTGGCAATTTCGGCTTTTTCTTCCAATTCGTCTAATTCTTTTTCGGCGTCGATTTTTTGTTTTGGAGTTACGAAAGTTTTATTTTGAAATTCGGTTTTTGCTGTTTCGTAAGTTTGCACGGCTCTTACGGCACTGTTAAAATTTGAAGCTTGATAATAAATTTTGTAAAGTTCCTTAAAATATTCGCGCAGGGCAGATTCAAAATTTTTAAGCTCGGGATTTTCTACAAAATAATCACGTTGAGAATTTGGGATTAATTTTTTATCGACAGCAAAAACTTCACCAATAAAATAATAAGTGCCGCGTTCTTCTTTGAATAAATTTTGAAGTGAATCAGCCTCGCCAATTTGAATGTTGCCTTTGCGCAGGCGAAGTGCTCGCATTTTGTAACTGGATGTATCTTTTTTTTGAGATATGACGGCTTTAAATTTTGAAAGACCTATCCACAGCCACGCAATTAAATTTCCCGCGTCGTCATAAAAATCTTCAAACGCCACATCAAAAATATCATCTTCGCCCAGACTTGTTTTGAAAGTGGTTTTATAATTTTTTACAATTTGTTCGCCGTTGATATAAATTTTGTATTCGTCAATTTTAAAATTAAGCGCGGCGGCGTGTTCATAAATTTTTGATTGAAAGAAAAAATATTCTTTGTATTCGACGGGAGCAACGAAGGATAAATATTCTGTAACTTTTTGCACGTCAAGCAAAGTTTCATTTTCAGAATTAATATCCAGCAATTCAACCTTAAACCAGTGTTTGCTTGTAATATCGGCGGCTGAAATTTTTTCAACGGTTATAATTTCGTCAAGTACTTCCTGCGCGGTGTATTTTTTTTTGCCGTAAAATTTACCGCGGAGTTTTTGGGCGTCAAGTTTCATCACAGAAATTATATTTTCGCCTTTAGCCGTTGAACTGAAAATTAATTCTTTGCAATAAGCCAAGCCGCACAATCTGCCAATACCGCGAAAACCTTTTTCAGTGTCAATTTGTTTTGAGGACTGCGCGATAGATTGTAAAGTTGTTTCAAATTCGTCGGCCGAAATTCCCGCGCCGTTGTCTTCGATAGAAATTTGGCGGTTTTCAGTGTCAATCCAAATTTCAATTCGCCCTTCGCCCGCCGCCAAAATTTTTTGTGAAATTGCCTTGTCTATTGCGTCACAAGCATTTTGAATATATTCACGAAAAATAATTTGCGATTCACGGTACATACCCGTAGTAAGATTTTCAAGGATATTTACTCCAAAAATATAATTTGCCATAACTTTTGCCTTTCTAATCTTTGAATTGTTGATAAATCGGCTTGGGGAAATAAATTTTCAGCAACGAGCGGAAAATTGGATTTTGTACAAGATATTCGCCCTGTTCCAGCCGCGTCAAAATATTTCTGTAAGTTGCAGGGAACGCCGAATAATCCCGCGTGGTTGTTTCAATAACATTCGTCCTGCCAAATGCAAAAGTCGCGCAGTTGCCGGAAATTCGCGGGTGAATATTCGATAAAAATTGTTCCGCGCCAAAAAGAATTATCCCAAGTGAACGCCCGCGCTCGGCAACGTCCAAAATTTGTCGCAGGATAGGAGAATTTTTTGAAGCGTCCTTTGAGCCGTATTTATTCAGTTCGTCCACAAAAATTACAATCTTTGACGGTACGTTGAAAATTTTTTCGTCGGTGTCATATTCGCCCAATTTCAATTTGTAAATCGTCTTTAAAACGTCGCCGAAAACAAACGCCTGCTTATTCGTGCTAAGTTTGGCAATGTCAACCACGCTTACACTTCCTGCCGAAATATTTTTGAGTTCCTCCTCAAGGCGGCATTCACTTTTTGAATTAACAACCCTGTTTGCAAACATTGTATCGTTTTTTATTTCCTTGCTTACGACACGGTTAAATTTGCGCCAACTTAAAACCGAAATGCTTTTATCTGAAGATTTTCCCGTTAAACTTTGAACCGTTGCAAGAAAGTCATTCCAAGTTTTAATCCCGCCAAAATTTTTGTCTGAAGGGTCGGCAACTTTGCTGATAATTGAATCCATCGTCTGCGTTGAATCGTCAATATCCGCAAATAGCATTTCCAGCGATTCTCTGTCTTCTTCGTAAATGTACTTGAACTTTTTCAAAATTTTTTCGCGCAGATATTCTTGTACCATATTTTCAGGCAAGTAAGTTGTAACGCCTTTGTTTTCATTGAAGGGCGCGTAGTACCGAACATTTTTAAAAGGCTTGCCGCTAAGTCCCAATTTTTTATAATCGGCGGCAATATCTGAAAAATTTTCGTCAGCGTTGGGGTTGTGAATCGCCATTAAATCTTTACTTTTGACATTAAAAATTATGAACGCGGTACTTTCCGCGCAACTGTCGAGGATAGATTTTATTAAAAACATTGCATAACTTGTTTTGGCGGCAAGCCCCGAAATTCCCGAAATATTTAAGTGCGCACCCTCCGGTCCAAGCAAAAATTGCGAATTTAAATTGACAGGCAAAAAAATTTCATTGGGCGTACCGGCATACATTTTCATAAAACCGCACGGTAAAGGATTCTGAATTTTATCAAGCCCGAGTGCCTGCTTAATTTCTTCAGCCGCCGCCAAATAAACCGGCGCGTCATTTTTTGCAGGCGTGTAAATATTTTTGTCGTTGTAACAAACGGCAACCTCAACATAATTCATACCAATTCGCAAAGTTGGCGGATTAATTTCAGCGTCGCCGAAATCGCTTGAAATGTAATTTGTCAGAAAACTTTTTGCGTCGGTAATGTGAAAAATATTTTCTACTGTGCCAAAAGAAAAAGAGCCTTCCAAATGTTGAACTTTCACAACGTCGAAGGCGTTCAATCTGAAATCTGAATTTGTCCAAAAATAAAATTTATCCATCGTCGCAGGATATTTTTCTGTAGCAGCCACGCGCCCTATAATTTCGCCCATAAATTCACCTCAAAATAAATTCAAAAAAGTTTCAGCCTCAATGCATTTCGACTTAACAAAAGTTTCAGTCAAAAAAATTGGGTAAATGTGATTCGCCCAGCGATTATCCGCGCCGTAACAAACGGGGTTTCTTTCGTTGATAATGTGCGCACTCAAAAAATTTACCAAGTCACTTTCAATTTTGCCGGTTGCAATTTCTTCACGAGTCACAAGCATTTTTTCAACTTTCAGCACGCCGTCAAAGGGCGATTCTGTAAATTTTCTGTCACGAATGCGCACATACCAAACTGCAAATTTTATATCGCCGTGCAAAGTGTCATTTTCAAAACGAATAACGGGCGTCCGGCAGTACAGCGGCAATTCGGCAATGAAGCCGGGATTTGCGCCGCCGTTGTTTGTGAAAAGCGCGGGATTAAATTTTTTTGACAAGCCGATAACATAACTGAAATTATTTTTGAAAGTTAAAAATCTGCGCGAGTTTTTGGAAATTTCTTGAGGTATTCGATATTCAAGGGAGCCGTCTTTGATAAGGTAACTTTTTTGGTTGAGTTTGTTTTGAGAGACAAGCGCGGCAACCATATTTTGTTCGGCTTGATACATAGAATCTTGAATTTTGGCAACGGCGCGATCTTCAAGTTTGGATTCTTTAGTTTGCGGTTGGCTTGTGCTGTATTCCAGAATTTTTGAAAGTTCGATTTTTAATTTTGGCAGGGCGTTAATTTTTTGAGTAAGAGCGGGAAAAAAACCGCTGCTGCCGTTAGCGTTGGCAATATCAGGCAAAGTCAAAATTATTTCGCTTAAAAAATTTTCTGCGTGCAACTTTTTATTTTGGCGAAGGCAACAACCGACAGCAACTTGACCGGCAACCACGGGGTAAACCATTTTTCTTGCGCCGCCGTGCCGGTATGCAATTTCGTCAACTTTGTAAACGTGCCGCGAGCCGTCCAAAAAATATGTAAAAATTGAATTGGTCTTTGCAATTTCCCTTACCAAATTTTTCAGCGGTACGTAGGTATTATATTTTTCAGTTTCGCCGATTTTTGGATTTTCAAGGCGCGATTCTTGATTGTCAATTCTTGAGGCAAAATCAGTTTCGACTTCCAATTTAATTTTGTTTGCTTGGTAACTTTCGCCCGCCGTTTCAGCTGCGATTAATTTTAAAATTCCTTTTGACAACTTGTACACCGCCAAAAAATTTTTAAAATCCCTATTCGTTATTATTTTGCTGAATCCTGCGCGGCGAAAAATCTTAAAAGCGATTCAGCCGCCGCCCTGTTCATACTCGGTACAGTCAAAAGTTCGTCAAGCGTGGCGGACTTTATTTTTTGTATTGAGCCGAATTTTTTAAATAAATCTGCGCGACGCTTTTCGCCGATTCCCGAAATGTTATCAAGTTCAGATTTTAAATTTCTTTTGCGCCTCAATTTTCTGTGGTAAGTAATTGCAAATCTGTGCGCCTCGTCACGTATTCTTTGCATTAAAAAAAGCGATTGACTGCCGCGCGGCAATTCCACCGGTTCAGATTTTCCCTCGACAAAAATTAATTCAAACTGTTTGGCAAGTCCGACAACCGGAACTGTCAAGCCCAAGCCGCGTATAATTTCCAGCGCAGAATTTAATTGTCCGATCCCGCCATCAATAACGATTAAATCTGGTAAATTTTCGCCCTTACAGTAACGCCTTTCAGTAACTTCTCTCATTGACAAAAAATCATCCGGCTTGCCTTCAGTCGAACGAATTTTAAAGCGGCGATAACTTTTTTTGTCGGGCGCGCCATTTTCAAAAACCACCATTGACGCCACAGTTTCCGCGCCTTGAAAGTGCGAAATGTCAAAGCATTCCAGACGCCGCGGCAAATTCGGCAAGTTCAAATATTTTTGCAATTCGATAACCGCGCCGATTGTTTGTGCATTTTTAAAATCTGCGCGAGCATTTTTTTCTTCGAGAAATTTTTTTGCATTTTCTGTAGCCATTTCGACAAGTGAAAATTTGACGCCGCGCTTAGGCTCCGAAATTTTGACGTTCAGCCATTCTGATAAAATTTTTAAATCTTCGTCAGCCAAACTTACCGGCAAAACAATTTCTTCAGCCGCAATTTTTGTACTGCTGTAATATTGTTTCAGAAATTCGGCAACGGCTTTTTCGTCGGATTCATCAGCTGCGCCGTTAAGCAGAAAACTTTCACGCCCCGTAACTTTTCCGTCACGTACAAAAAAAATTTGGGCGCAAACTTCAGAATTAAGCCGCGCCAATCCTACCGCGTCCAAATTGCCCGCGTCCGTAACAATTTTTTGCTTTTCTGAAATTTTTTTGACTGATAAAAGCACGTCACGAAATTTCGCCGCCAATTCAAAATTTAAACTTTCAGCCGCCGCCGTCATTTTATTTTCTAAATCTTTTTCAACTGCCGAGGTATGCCCTTCCAAAAATTTTTCAACCGCTTTTACAAGTGCGGAATAATTTTCTGCAGAAATTTTGTTGACGCACGGGGCTAAACATCTTCCAATATGAAATTCCAAACACGGTCGCGCAGGAAAATTTTTACATGTGCGCAGTGGAAAAAGTTTTCTCAAAAGTTCCAAACTTTCCTTGACTGCAAAAGAATTTGTGTAAGGTCCAAAATATCTGGAGCCGTCCTTTTCTACGCGCCGAGTCACAATTACGCGGGGAAATTTTTCATTCAGCGAAATTTTCAAGTACGGATAAGTTTTATCGTCTTTCAAGCAAATGTTGTAGCGAGGGCGATATTTTTTTATCAAGTTGCATTCAAGGATTAACGCCTCAACTTCAGACGCCGTTACAATCGTTTCAAAGTCAACAATCTTTGCAACCATCGCTTTAACTTTTGCGCCGTGATTTTTATTTGAGTGAAAATATTGGCGCACGCGGTTTTTCAAAATTACGGCTTTTCCAACGTAAATAATTTTTCCTGCCGCGTCTTTCATAATGTACACGCCGGGCGAATCTGGCAAAGTTTTTAATTTTTCTTCAAGCAAAATTTTAACTCCTATTTAAAATTACACCACGGTTCGCCCGCCATAAAATCGCCGCCGTTGTAAATTGCCGCCCTTGCACGACAACCTCCACATTTATTTTTGTACTGGCAACCGCCGCAATTTCCGCTGTAATTCAAAGTGCGCAATTTTTTTAGCACAGAATTATTTTTCCAAATTTCATCAAAAGGCGTTTGTCTTACGTCGCCGAGCTCCATATTCAAATACGCGCAGGGTTGAACTTTGCCGCGCGGGCTGATTATACAGTAACTTAAACCGGCAAGGCAACCGCGCCGAAATCTTGAAGTCATTCCCAGTTGGTCAACGATTCTCAAAAATTGCGGCGCACAAGTAGGCTTGATTTCGATTGAAACTTGTTGCTGCTTTTTCATTATCCGAGTTAAAACTTCTTCGTATTCAGCCGCGCGTAAAGATTCTTCCTCGATTGTTGCCGCTCTGCCCGTCGGTACAAGAAAGAAAAAGTGGTGCGCCTTTGCTCCAATTTCAACCGCAAAATCTGTTATCGCCTCAAGTTCGTTTTTATTCCAATCCATTACAGTTGTATGAATTTGAAAAGGTAAATCGACTGCGCAACAATTTTTCATACCGGCAACCGCGCCGCTCCAGGCATTTTTGAAAGAGCGAAATTTATCGTGCTTTTCGGCGTCCATTGAGTCTAAAGAAATTCCAATACCTTTTGCGCCGGCGGCTTTTAAATCTTTTGCCATTTGCAAAGTTATCAAAGTGCCGTTTGTACCGAAAACCGGAATTAGTTTTAAATTTGCCGCGTGTTTGACAAGTTCCAAAATATCGGGGCGCATCAAAGGCTCTCCGCCGCTGAAAATCATAATCTTAAAACCTGCGCGAGCAATTTGGTTTAAAAGTTCCTTAGCTTCGGCGGTAGAAAGTTCTTCATCAGCTTTACAGCCCGCGTCCCTGTAGCAGTGCGCACAATACATATTGCAGGCGTTGGTTGTGTTCCACGAAACTATCACTTTAAATTTTCCTCCAGCCAATTATCCAAAAATTTCATCTGTTCAGAAGTATGAAACCAATGTTCGCCGCCTTGCATTACAGTTAATGACGCGCAAATTTTTTCTGCAAAATTTTTCATTGTTTCAAGCGAAGTTAAAAAATCTTTTGAGCCGTACAAAATATTTGTCGGTACTTTCCAGTCAATAGGATTTTCACGCACATAACAAAGATATTTCCATGATAAAATTTCGCCAAAATCTGTAACAATTTCTTCGGCGTCGCGCAGATTTTTTTCTGTAACATTCGCCCGCGTCATCATTTCCAAAATTATTTTTTCCATATCGACAACAGGCGAAATAAAAAAAGCCCTATCGATATTTTTTTCTGAAAGGGCGTGCATTGCGTAAAACGCGCCTATACTGTTTGCAATGATTGTAACTTTTTCGCGCAGGTAAAAAAAGTTTTGAAATTCTGTAACCGCGTCAAAAATATTTTCAGCTTTATAATCGAATCCGATAACTTCAGCCGCCGGGAAAAATTTTTTGTAATGTTCAGATTCTGCCGCGTTGCCGCCTTTGCCGTGAATGTAGATAATTTCTTTCATTAAAAAATCTCCTCGTCAGTCAAGTAACAGGCGGGGTCGGACGCCCAAAAATCGCCGGTTTTAGCTTCTGCGCGAGTGCGAAAGTTGCCGTTGCAGTTGTCAAGAAATTTGCACTTTGCACAACGCCCTTTCAATAACGGCTTACGATTTTTTAAGCCCGCCATAATTTCATTTGAAGTATCAGTCCAAATATCGCCGAATTTTCTTTCACGAACATTGCCAAAAGTGTAATGTTGGGTAAATTGGTCGGGGTGAACATAACCGGCGGGGTCAACTTCGCCAAATGCAATTCCGGAGCGGTTGCCGCCGTTCATTGAAATAAATTTTTTAACCTGCGCGGCAGTTTCAGTATTGCCGTCGTACAAATTTTTTAAGTACATATAAACGCCGTCGCAATGATTATCAACAGTCAAAATTTCTTTTTCAAGCCCGCGCCTTTCAAAATCTCTTGTGCGCTCAATAATTTTATCCATTGCCGCGCGGGATTCAAGCGGCGTTAAATCTTCGTCAATCATTTTACTGCCGCGCCCGCTGTACACCAAATGATAAAAGCAGACGCGGTTTATTTTTTCCGCCTCTATAAAATCAAAAATTTTGTCCAGTTCCTCAAAATTGTGTCGGTTAATCGTAAATCTTAAACCTACGCGCTGCCCGACTGCCACGCAATTTTCAATTCCCGCCATTGCCTTTTGATACGCGCCCGCCACGCCGCGAAATTTATCATTGACATCTTGCAAGCCGTCCAAAGAAATTCCAACGTAGCCGACGCCGATACTTTTAATTTTTTCTGCAATTTTGGGCGTTATCAAAGTGCCGTTTGTCGAAAGGGTAGGGCGAACATTTTTATTGGCGGCGTATTCTGCCAACTCAAAAAAATCTGCGCGCATTAAAGGCTCGCCGCCGGAAAATAAAAGCACCGGTACTTTAAATTCTGCCAAATCGTCAATAAATTTTTTCGCCTCGGCAGTTGAAAGTTCGTCTGTAAACCTGCGCGAATCAGAATCCATATAGCAATGGCGGCAACGTAAATTACAAGTGCGCGTTGAATTCCAAACTACAACCGGTCCGACGCCTTCAGCCGCGCCGCTCGTCATTTTGTGCGCCGTGTTTGTATAGCGCAAATTGTCACCAAAATAATTCCTTGCAAATAAAAGTTTCGTAACACTAATCATTAATTAACCTCGTTAAGTGAAAATTCGCCACACCAATTTTCGCCGTCATAATTTGCAATTTCTTGCAAGATGTCTTGAAGTTCCGGGGTTGTATTTGAAGGGAATTTATACATTGACTGCCCAAAATTTATTTCACTGCCGGGCGTTTGTTTCAACCACCAAATTTGGTTGTCTTTGCGTTCAGATTCAGGAAGTAAAACACAATTTTTTAATTCTGCGCGGATATTGTAATATAAATCAAAATTTTCATTGTACTGTTCATCGCGATAAACCGTAGCTTTTTTGTACCAGCCTATAATAGTTGTTTCACCCTTTCCCTTGCGTTCGGGATTAGGCGCACAAAATATAACCAACACATTATCTACACTTTCGCAATTTTTATTTCTAGTTTCGCCTTCGATTTTTTCAATACGCGGAGATTTTCCTTTTGTCTGAAAGTAGCCAAAAACACTTCCCCCACAGTCAAGAAAATTTAAATTTTCGGAAATATCTGCAACGCCGTCAATAGTGTTCATTTCTTTTAAATATTTTATGTCGCCAAAAGGAATATCGCCTTGTTGCCATTGGTAATATCTCATCCAAACAAGTTTAACCAACATTATTTTTTGAAATGTCATTTTTTATCCCCTCCAACAAGATTTTCAATTTCAGGCGGATATTTTCTTGAAATGGAATTTGTAACTTGCTGAACGCCGCCGCTTGATAGATTGAGTGAAACATTTCAGAAATTAAATTTTGGGGAATATCATTGCGAATTTCGCCGCGTTCCTGCCCGCGTTGAATTATTTCCTCGAAAATTTTTTTGAAGTCGGGCGATAAATTTTTTGGCAACTGCTCCGGCTTGTCTGAAAGTTTTACCGCGCTTGCCATGAGCGGCAATATAAACCTGTTTTCGTCAACAAGTCGCGCAGTTTCCATTGTGCACAATTCCAAAAGTTCAAGCGTCGAAGAATTTTTTTGCGCCCTTGATTTTACGCTGTCTGCAACCTGCAAAAAAAGTTTTCGCACAATTGCCATCAAAACTTCTTCCTTGCAAGAAAAGTAATTGTAAAAAGTTCCGACGCCCAATTTTGCTTTTTTGGTAATTTCGGCAACTGAAGTATTTGCAAAGCCGCGCGTTTTAAATTCTTCTGTTGCCGTGTCTAAAATTTTTTGGTGGTTTTGAATTTTTTTCAGCTCTCTCATTTTTATTGGCACGGTTAATACCTCCAATTCTAGATGGTTAGATGGTTAGATGGCTAGTGGTTAGTAGAATCTGTTGCCTAATTTTTTAAATCTGAATTTGGTTTTTGTTTCAAAATAATTAAAAGCAAACGGCGCAAGGAAAGTTATTGAAAGAATAGGCAGAAAACCTTTGCAAAATTCGTAGACACTTTCAAAGCCGAGCAATTTAAAACTGTACATAACAATCATAGCAACGCCGCCGACAATCCCGCCAATCAGCACGCGCCGAATTTTTACGCCCAAATCAACTTTCGTGCTGAAATTTACAAATTTGTTTTCCAACGCCACGCCAATTAAAAATCCCAAAGTACAACCAATGCTGTCCAGCGAATCAATTTTTGCGCCCGCCTCCGTAACAATTACCTTGCCGCCAAAATAATCTACCGGATAAGATTTCGCCAAAATATAAATTGCCGAAATTGCACAAAAAATTATTCCCGCGCCAAAAATTATCTTTGTTGAATGGTTATCTTTTTCCACTTCGTCAAAAATTTTATCTGCCAAAAAAATTACCGCCAAAGTTTCAACAATCGCAATTAAAACATCTTGCGGAGTATGCACGCCCAAAAAATTTCTGGAAAATGCAACCGCCAAAATTATTATCGCGCAGGGAATTATTAACAGCGGATATTTTTTTCTGTAAAGGTAAGCAAGCCCGCCGTAAATCGCCGTTGTAAGTTGAGTATGTCCTGAAGGCATTGAGTAACTGCTTGCCTTTTGCATTGCTTCAGCCGCCGGTTGTACGCTTGGATCTAAAATCCACGGGCGATACACGCAAAATGTATCTTTTATCAAAGTGTTCACAAGCCGCCCGAAACTTGCCAAAAACAACAAAAATAATCCTGCGCGACGGCTGATACACCAAAATAAAATCCCCGGTATCAGTGCAGACAGCGGGCTTTTCGGTATG
>JAFSZS010000131.1 GCA_017455645.1 Selenomonadaceae bacterium
CTAGGCAAATAATCATATGGTATTTGTGCGGTTTTTGAAACTTCTATTGCATCGTAATTATCATACTTCGGATATCTTTCAGGATTTTCATAATAACTGCAAACAAGCGGTATTTCTTCCAAATATTTTTTCAAGGGAATATTTGTAAACCAAATAGCCGCCGTATTTTTTAATTTTACGCCTTCAACTTCTTTATCAAAAACATTTGGCACTTCTGAAACAAACCATAAACCGCCCGCCCATTTTGTATAGCCCGTCCAAATTTTATTTTGTTGAATCAACGGGAAAATCTCCTTGTAGGTAATTGCGTTTTTATTTCCAAGAATTATAAATTTTTTATTGTACTGCATTAACTGCGCGACGTATTCTCTAAAAAGACTGAAAGGCGGGTTAGTAACAACAACGTCAGCCTCTTTCAAAATTTCAATACATTCTGCACTGCGAAAATCGCCGTTACCTTGCAATCTTTCCCAACTGCCGCGGTGGCTTAAAATGTATTCCTTAATATCTTCCAAGTCTTCGCGCCCGTCGCCGTTCCAATCTTTAAATTCATTGATAACAACTTTGTAGGCGTATTCGTTGCGGTGTTTCCTGTCGATAATTCCGCCGGTGTCAAAATTCAATTCAGTTTGTGCAACGGGCGAACCCGCGTAACAAGTCACGATTAATTTTTTCAAGCCGAGCGCGTTAAAATTCATTGCGAAATATTTAAAAAATTCACTTTCGTAAGGATCATCGCAGTTGCAAAGAACAACTTTACCCTTGAAAAATTCTTTGTATTCTTCGTGGCGGAGTTCCCGCTCAATATCCTCAAGTTGCGTATAAAATTCGTCTTTCTTAGCCTTAGCCGCGTCATTCAGATTTTTGTTACTGTTACGAGCCATAGAAACGCCTCCGTACAAAATTTTTGATTGTAAATTTTCGCCGTAATTGTTAGAATACCTTTAAAAAATTCGGGAGGCGAAATTATGAACTTGAAAAAGAAAATTGCCTTGGGACTTTGTACAGTAATGTTAAGCGGCGGAAATGTTTTGGCGGCTGATTTTTCAGTTGTACAAAATGCAAACGGACCGACGCTCGGCTATTCCCCAAATTCCGGCATAAAATTTTTCAAAGTTGGCGGCAATTATTTTAAGGATATGAACCGCAACGGCAAACTCGACAAATACGAAGATTGGCGGCTTACTCCCCAACAACGCGCGGAAGATTTGGCAAAAAAACTTAGCATTGACCAAATTGCAGGGCTTATGTTGTACAGTATGCATCAGCGGCAAATGACAACCGAACTTACAGACGAACAGAAAAAAATGCTTGAAGTCGATAATATCCGCACGATTTTAAACGCAGATACCGGCGCAAGCGCAAAATTAACCGCTCAATGGAATAACGCCCTGCAAGCGTACGCAGAATCTTTGCCTTTCGCAATTCCCGCAAATACAAGCTCCGACCCGCGCAATGACGCCCGCGGCAACGGCGTTTATTTGAAAACTGTTGAAGATAATATTTCACGTTGGCCAAGTCATTTGGGAATTGCGGCAACTTTCGATACTGCAGTTGCTGAAGACTTCGCCCGCACGTACTCAAAAGAATATCGCCTGCTTGGAATTGGTACGGGACTTTCGCCGCAAATAGATTTGGCAACAGACCCGCGCTGGACAAGAATTTATGGTACATTCGGCGAAGACCCCGCACTTGCGCGGGATATGGCGGCGGCGTCAATTTACGGCGCGCAGGAAACTTTTTCAAACGGTACTGATATTGGCTGGGGAGAATACAGTATTAACGCAATGATGAAACATTTCCCCGGCGACGGTATCGGTGAAGGCGGGCGCGAGGCACATTCACGCTATGGCAAGTACGCGGTTTATCCCGGCGGCGCGTTTGAAACTCAACTTATCCCCTTTGAAGGCGCAATGAATAACGGCGGCAAGGCGGGGATGCCTTCAGCGGTTATGATGTCATATTCCATTGCATGGAGCGACGGCGGCGAACTCGGCGATAAGGTAGGCAGTGCTTACAGCAAATACAAAATTGATTTACTGCGCAATAAATATAATTATGACGGCGTAATTTGTACTGATTGGTGCGTAACGTGGGACACCGACAAAAGACTTTCAATGGCGTGGGGCGTCGAAAATCTTACTGAAGCACAAAGACATTACGCGGCGTTAATGGCGGGCGTTGACCAATTCGGCGGCAACAATGATAAAAATCCCGTAATTGAGGCGTACAATATCGGCGTTAAAGAGCACGGCAAAAAATTTATGGATAAAAGATTTAGAGAATCCGCCGTGCGTTTGCTTAGAAATATTTTCCAGTTGGGATTGTTTGAAAATCCTTACCTTGACGTTGAAAAATCTGCGCGAGAAGTAGGAAACGCTGAAGATTTACGGCGCGGCTTTGAGGCGCAATTAAAATCAATCGTAATGCTGAAAAATAAAAACGGCGTCATACATTCTGCAACAAATTCAAATGTTAAGCCTACAGTTTATATTCCAATGGTTTATCGTGACAGTATCGAAGTTAAGCCGTTCAATTCGTACACGCCCGCAAGTTGGACTTTGCCTGTTGATATAAACGTCGCGCAGGAATATTTTAACGTTGTAACAGATACAGTCGGAAATTTCAGCGGCAAGGATAGAGACGGCAAGCCAATGGCACTTCCTGCAGATATTGTAAGACTTGCGCCGGAAAAAGTTGCTGCGTGCGATATGGTGTTGGCGGTTATTTCAAATCCAATTCCCGCCGGTAACCAATTTGACGGCATAGGCTACGATGAAGACGCGGGCTATATTCCAATTTCTTTGCAATATGGGCGTTATGTTGCAGATTCTCCCGCCGTGCGCCGCTCGTCAATCGCAGGCGATGAAAGCGAAAACCGCTCCTACTTCGGCAAAACTGCGCAAATTATTAATCCAATGGATCCGGAAAGTGTCAATTACAGCCGTGAATGTTTAAATACACTCGGTAAAAATATTCCTATTGTAACTTTGATACACGCAGACAAGCCGCAAGTTTTCAGCGAAATTGAGCCGAACTCTGACGCAATTTTGGTAGGTTACGGCGTAAGCGACAGGGCGTACTTCGATATTTTAACCGGCAAATTTGAGCCTCAAGGTTTATTGCCAATGCAACAGCCGCGCGATATGATAACCGTTGAAGAGCAAAGGGAAGACGTGCCGCGCGATATGAATTGTTACGTTGACAGCGAAGGCAACACTTACGATTTCGCCTTTGGTTTAAATTGGAGCGGCGTTATCAGCGATTCACGCACTGCGAAATATAGGGAATAGGGAATAGGGAGTAGGAAATAGGGAGTAGAGATTAGGTTTTAAATTTAAGGCGGTGTGGCAATGTACAATTTATCAAGATTTTTGAACGCGCAGGAAACGGATTATCAAACTGCGCTTGCCGAAATTAAAAACGGTCATAAGACTTCGCACTGGATTTGGTACATTTTCCCGCAGTTAAAAAATTTGGGCAGGAGCAGGACAGCCATATATTACGGGATTGAAAATTTGGACGAGGCAAAAGAATATTTGGCAAATGAAACCCTGCGCGAGCGTTTGCTGGAAATCAGCGGCGCGTTGTTGGAACTTAAAAGCAATGACATTGAATATATAATGGGCAGTTCGATAGACAAGAAAAAATTGCAGTCTTCAATGACGCTTTTTCATTTGGCGGAACCGACTTTAGAAATTTTTACCAAAGTGCTTGAAAAATATTTTGGCGGGCAGTTGGATTTAAACACGGTTAATTTGTGCAAAACTGAATAGGCAAGATAAATTTAATAAAAAAATTTTAGGGAGTAGCGATTATTTTTTCACTACTCCCTTTTCACTTTTCACTTTTCACTAAATTAATCAGCCGCCTAAGTAAGCTTTTCTAATATCTTCACTTGCGGCTAATTCTTTTGCGTCGCCGGAAATGGTAATTCTGCCGGTCTCCAAAACGTACGCACGATTGGCGATTGACAACGCCATATTTGCATTTTGTTCAACGAGCAAAACAGTTGTACCGGTTTTATTAATGTCAACGATAATTGAAAAAATTTCACGAATTAAAAGCGGCGCAAGTCCCATTGACGGTTCATCAAGCAGTAAAAGTTTTGGGCGGCTCATTAACGCCCGACCCATTGCAAGCATTTGTTGTTCACCGCCGCTTAAAGTTCCCGCCATTTGAGATTTTCTTTCTTCGAGGCGCGGGAATCTGCCAAATACCATTTTAAAATCTTTTTCAATTTCGGCTTTATCGTCACGAATGAACGCGCCCAACTCCAAATTTTCCATAACAGTCATTTCAGCAAAAATCCTGCGCCCTTCCGGTACTTGCGAAATTCCCTCACGAACAATTTTATTTGCGGGCATTCCTGCAATATCTTTATCCAAAAATTTTATACTGCCGCTTTTCGGTTTAAGTAAGCCGGAAATTGTGCGCAGCGTGGTAGATTTTCCCGCGCCGTTCGCTCCAATAAGCGTTACAATTTCGCCTTCATTGACGCTTAAACTAATTCCTTTTATTGCGTGAATTGCGCCGTAATAAACATTGACATTGTTAAGTTCCAACATTGCCATAGCAAAACCCCTTTTATTTATCGTGCATTGCTACAAATTCTTCGACACGATTAAAATATTTGAAATTCTCGTAAATTTTATCCAAATCCCAATTCCACCATTTGATACGCAGAAGCCCTTGAATTATATCTTCAGAAAATCTGTACTTGATAATTCGCGCAGGATTGCCGCCGACTATTGCATAGGGCGGAACACTTTTTACAACAACGCTGTCAGCCGCAATTACCGCGCCGTCTCCAATTATCAAAGGTTTTTCCGGATTTGTACATTTCAAAATACAGCCGCGCCCTATCCATGCGTCATTTCCGATAATAATTTTGTGTCCTGTTTGAGGCGGCAAAAATTCTTTCGGATAATCCCAATCAAAACACCATAAGCCGTAATAACTTACATTGTGATAGTTGTGCGATTCATTTAAACCGAGTTCAAATCTGCCGTTCCAAGATATAGCTGCAAAATTGCCAAAAATTATTTCGCCGTCGCCTTCAACAACATTATCTTTATTAATCCTGCTTTTTCTGCCGAGCTTTATAATTGTATTTTCTTGCAAAATTCTATAAACACGCGGATAAATTGCATTTGAAGCAAAAGTAAAAGGCGATTTGTCCTGCCAGCCGTAAGCAACGCCTTCATTTACCAAGCGCGGGAAATTTAAATTTGGAGCTTTAAAAATTCTGCCGTCAATAATTCTGTTGCGCGGAACTTTCAAATTTTCAAGCATCTTCAGTCTTTGGTAAAAATGATTTTGAGAAGAAATTATCGCTATTTGATAATCATTTTTACCCCCCCCCTGCCGGGTAGGATAAACCTTAATGCCGTTCTTTTCAAAAACAGCGTAGGCGCAAATTTCCAAAGTATCATTCAACACTGCGCGTTCGTAATATGGTTTTAACTCAAAAAATAAATCATCAGTACCAAAAATGAGCGTCTTAAAAGCCATAAATTTTCCTCCGTGTTAATTATTTTCCAGCCCTAATTTTTTCAAAAGTTCAATATCGCTTTTAATGGTAGTGCCGGAAGTTGTAAGCATGTTTCCTGTAATTGAAGCGGACGCGCCGTGCAAAAGTGCAGACGCGCCAAAATCCGGCAAAAGTTTTCTACCAGCGGCAAGGCGAATATTTGCGGCAGGATTTATAAACCTGAAAATTGCAACCGTGCGCAAAATTTCTTCAGCTGAAAGTGGCGGGCGATTTTCCAGCGGCGTACCTTTTACCGCCATCAGCGCGTTAATTGGAATTGATTTTATACCAAGATTAAAAAGTTCAAACGCCATATCAATTCTGTCTTGCCACGTTTCGCCCATTCCGATAATCCCGCCCGAGCAAACATTAAAGCCCGCCGCCTGCGCGAGTTTGATTGTGTTAATTCTGTCGTCGAAAGTATGACTTGTGCAAATTTCCGGAAAAAATCTGCGCGAAGTTTCGATATTGTGATGATAACTTGTAACGCCGGTTGCACGAAGTTTTTTAAATTGTTCGGCGGTTAAAATCCCGTGCGACGCGCATAAATCTATTTTCAAATTTTCGCGCAGGATTTTATAAGCCTCAAGAGCTTTTTCAAAATCTGCACCGGTTAAAGCTCTGCCGCTTGTCACGATTGAAAAGCGATTGACGCCGGCTTTTTCATTCATTTTGGCAACGGTTAAAATTTCCTGTGTTGATAAAAAATTATATTCGTCAATACCGGTATGATGTTTGGCAGATTGTGCGCAGTACTTGCAATTTTCGCCGCAACGCCCGCTTTTGCCGTTAATAATTGTACATAAATCAATATGGTTGCCGCAAAATTTTTTCTGAATTAAACCTGCGCCGCGCTGTAAATCTTCCAATGAACTTTCAAGCAAAAATTTTAAATCGTCGGCAGGTTGTAAATTTTCGCCGCCTGTAATTTTTTCGGCAATTTCTACGGCGGTTAAATTTTTAGTTTCCAAATTAAACTCCCCTACTCCCTACTCCCTAATTAACAGCCTCCGTTCCCAAATACGCGCGGATAACTTCAGGGTTGTTTTGAATTTCTGAAGGCGTGCCCTCGGCGATAATCATTCCATATTCAAGCACATAAATTCTTTCGCAAATTCCCATAACAAGGCTCATATCGTGTTCAATCAGCAAAACGGTTAAGCCGAATTGTTTTCTAATCCAGCGTATCATTTCCATAAGTTCGTGAGTTTCTTGTGGATTCATACCGGCGGCGGGCTCGTCCAGCAATAAAAGTTTCGGCTTGGCGGCAAGTGCGCGCGCAATTTCAAGCCTGCGTTGTGCGCCGTACGGTAAATTTTTTGCAATTTCGTAGGCGTGCTCATCCAGTTTGAAAATTTTCAGTAGCTTTAAACTTTCTTGGGTAATTTCGTCCTCTTCGCCAAAATATCTGCCCATTCTCAAAACTGTTTCAAGCAAATTATATTTAACGTGGCAATGGTAGGCGATTTTTACATTGTCCAAAACGCTTAATTCACTGAAAAGCCGAATATTTTGAAATGTGCGGGCAATTCCGCGCTGTGTAATTTGGTAAGGTTTTTGTCCGACAATTGATTCACCGTCCAATAAAATTTCGCCGGTTGTTGGAACGTACACGCCGGTAATCAAATTAAAAATTGTAGTTTTGCCCGCGCCGTTCGGTCCAATTAAGCCGATTAATTCGCCGCGGTTTATATAAAAATTAAAATCTGCAACCGCCTTTAAGCCGCCGAAAACTTCTGAAACATCTTCTGCCTTCAGCAACGGTTTATTTTCTGCCATAAATTAAACTCCTTTCACGCCCGAAATTTTATCCAGCAATTTTTTTATTGGTGCAAAATTTGTAATTTCCATGTAGCCGAATAAACCTTGCGGGCGATAAAACATCAGCAAAATTAATGCAAGCGCGTAGATTATCATTCTTGCCTCGGGGAAGGACGCCAACGCCGCCGATATGAAAGTTACCACAAACGCGCCGGCGATACTGCCTGTGATTGAGCCCATTCCGCCCAAAACTACCATGATTAAATAATTGAACGACGCCAAAAAAGTAAATGAGTTCGGACTGATTAAATAAAATTGGTGAGCAAATAAGCCGCCCGCAATTCCTGCA
>JAFSZS010000132.1 GCA_017455645.1 Selenomonadaceae bacterium
ACTTTCTTTTTCCAAAGCATGCGCGGCTTGCTTGCAAGGCGTGCTCTTTAGCGAAAAGAAAGTACCAAAGAAAAGTGCTTTTTCGCCCGCCGTACTGCCATCACGGCAGTAACCGGCGGCGGCGTCCATCCTTGGACGCCGGGCTTCCTTATTTTGGAGGAGTTATGGTTAAAGAAATTTACGATATAACCGGTATGAGTTGCAGCGCGTGTTCTGCGCGAGTCGAAAAAGCCGTTGCCAAAGTTGTTGGCGCGGAAAATGTCAGCGTCAATCTTTTAACTAATTCTATGCAAGTCAAATATGACGAGCTTAAAACTTCCACTGAAAATATTATCGACGCCGTTATTAATGCAGGTTACGGCGCAAGTCTTAAGGCAGGGAAAAAGGGATATAGGGATATAGGGATTAGGGAAAGGCGCACAATCGACACTGAAATTTCAGAAATGCAAACGCGCCTGATTTGGTCTTTGATTTTTTTAATTCCAACTGTTTTTATTTCTATGCACTCAATGCTTGGAATTTCCATTGAAATTTTTGACGGCTTAGAAAACGCCGTAACTTTTACCTTCGCGCAGTTTTTGTTGATTCTGCCGATTATGTACCTCAACAGAAAATATTATATCAACGGCTTTAAAAATCTTTTCCACGGTGCGCCGAATATGGATACGCTTGTTGGCTTAGGTTCAATGGCGGCGGCGATTTTCGGCGCGTTCGCACTTTTCCGCATTGGTTACGGCTTGGGGCACGGCGATTTAAATTTGGTTGCAGAGTACAGCCGCAATTTGTATTTTGAATCTGCGGGAATGATTGTTACTTTGATAACAGTTGGAAAATATTTTGAGGCACGCGCGAAAGGCAGTACAACGCGAGCGGTTGAGGCGTTGATAAATCTTGCGCCCAAAACTGCTACAGTCCTGCGCGACGGCGTCGAGGAAAATATTTCTGTTGAAGATTTAATAATTGGCGATATAATTTTGACTAAGCCCGGCGAATCTTTTGCGGCTGATGGCGTGGTAATCGAGGGCGAAAGTACAGTTGACGAGGCGGCAATTACCGGCGAATCTTTACCTGTTGAAAAAATTGTCGGCAGTAAAATTACCGGCGGCACGATTAACAAAAGCGGCTTTATAAAATTCCGTGCTGAAAAAGTTGGCGGCGATACTGCCATCAGCAAAATTATTTCACTTGTCGAAGAGGCAAGCGCGAGCAAGGCTCCTATCGCCAAAACTGCTGATAAAATCGCAGGAATTTTTGTACCGGCAGTAATTTTAATTTCCATTGCGGCGGGCGGTTTTTGGCTGATGAATGGCGCAACAGTTGAATTTGCTTTTTCAATCGCCGTTTCAATTTTGGTTATCAGTTGTCCTTGCGCATTGGGGCTTGCTACGCCCGTTGCAATTATGGTAGGCACGGGCAAGGGCGCGGAAAACGGAATTTTGATAAAAAGCGGCGAGGCGTTGGAAACTGCGCACGAAATTAATACTGTCGTTGTTGACAAAACGGGCACTTTGACTGAAGGCAAGCCGTTTGTTACAAATATTTTAACTTTTGACATTGACGCGGACGAACTTTTGAAAATTGCCGCGGGTCTTGAAAGTAAAAGCGAACACCCGCTTGCAAAATCTGTTACCAACTGCGCCGCTGAAAAAAATCTTCAACCTTACGAAGTCCAAAATTTCAGGGCGATTTTCGGTAAAGGTGTACAAGCTGAAATTTTAACTAATCCCTATTCCCTAACCCCTATTCCCTATTATGCGGGCAACGAAAAATTTTTGGCTGAAACGGGCTTTAACCTTTCAAATATCAGTGAAAAAATTTCTGCACTTGCCGCCGAAGGTAAAACTCCAATTATTTTTGCAAGCGATAAAAAACTTTTGGGCGTTATCGCCGCGGCTGACATTGAAAAAAGCACGTCGAAAATTGCGGTTGACGCTTTTAAAAATTTGGGCGTCGAAGTTGTAATGTTGACGGGCGACAATAAATTTACAGCCAAAAATATTGCAGATAAACTTGGGATAAAAAATTTTGTTGCTGAAGTTTTGCCGGAAGATAAAGCCGCCGAAATTGAAAAGTTGCAAGCTGCCGGTAAAAAAGTTGCAATGATAGGCGACGGGATTAACGACGCGCCCGCCCTCGTCAAGGCAAATTTGGGAATGGCGATTGGCGCGGGTACTGATGTTGCTATTGAAAGTGCTGACGCTGTTTTGGTTAGAAATGATTTACTGGACGCGGTAAGCGCAATTCGCCTAAGTAAAGCCGTGCTGAAAAATATCAAGCAAAATTTGTTTTGGGCTTTTTTCTACAATATCATTTGCATACCGCTTGCAGCCGGCGTTTTTTATCCTGCGTTCGGCTTAAAACTTTCGCCGATGATTGGCGCGGCGGCAATGAGTTTATCCAGCGTTTGTGTTGTTTTGAACGCGCTTAGATTAAAATTTTTCAAAGTTCAGCACTCCGAAATTTCCACTGAAAAAAATTCTTTCGCGCAGGTTCAAATTGAAAATCTTAAAATCAATCAAGTTGAGGAGGAAACTAAATTGAAAACCGAATTAAAAATTGAAGGTATGATGTGTCAAAATTGCGTCAAGCACGTTTACAAGGCACTTTCAAAAATGGACGGCGTTACCGGCGTTGAGGTTAGCTTAGAAAATAAAAACGCGGTTGTAACTTCGACAAAAGAAATTTCCCTTGACGAATTTGCAAGCGTTATCGACGATGCAGGCTATGAACTCGTAAGATAAAAATTTTAAAATGAAACCTTAGCAAAAGCTAAAACACGGCGTCCACGGTGCGAAGCGAATGATTAATGAGCTTCAGCTACGCCGCCCGCCGGTGTTTGCTTTGGAAAAAGAAAGTACATATACAAAAATATAAATTTAGAAATTGAAAATTAAAAAATCCGCCGCTCAAATTGAGTGACGGACTTTTTTTATTGGGAGGTTATTTGCAAATTACTTGAGGTTAGTGAGATAATCCTTAATCTTGTCGCCATCTTCCATATTCATAACTTCGGCAAGAATCTTTTTGGCTTGTGCGGAAGTGAAATTGCGGATACGTTCTTTGACGCGCGGAATTGAAGGCGCACTCATTGAAAGTTCTTTAATACCCATAGCCATCAAAATAAGAGCCGCGTTGGGGTCGGACGCCATTTCGCCGCACATACCCGCCCATTTGCCTTCTTTGTTAGCTGATTCAATCGTGCGTTGAATGAGTCTCAAAACTGCAGGATTGAAATGGTTGTAAAGGTAAGAAATTTGAGCGTTGCAGCGGTCAACAGCCAAAGTATATTGTACCAAGTCATTTGTACCAATGCTGAAGAAGTCAACATATTATGCAAGCACGGGAGCCATAACAGCCGCCGCCGGAGTTTCAACCATTATACCGACTTGAACATCTTGCGCAAATTCTTTGCCTTCGTGAGCAAGTTCCAATTTTGCATCTTCTACAAATTGTTTTGCGTCCAAAAATTCTTTGACATTGATAACCATTGGGAACATAATAGCCGCTTTGCCGAAAACGCCTGCGCGAAGAATTGCTTTAAGTTGCGGCATGAATAAATCTTTGCGCTGCAAGCTGATACGAATTGCGCGGTAGCCGAGGAAAGGATTTTCTTCCTTGTCAACTTGAATGTAAGGAAGGGGTTTATCGCCGCCGATATCCATTGTACGAATTACGCACAAATTGCCGTTACATTTTTCGACAGCAGCTTTATATTCTTTGAATTGGTCTTCTTCTTTTGGAACGTCAGATTTGCCCATGAAAACAAATTCGGAGCGGAAAAGTCCTACGCCGTGCGCGCCGTAATTATTGGCCGCGTCAACGTCAGCAGGGGAGCCGATATTTGCAGCAAGGATAACTTCTTTACCGTCTTTGGTAGTTGCCGGAAGAGTTTTAAGGCTTGCATAGTAAACTTTGAGTTCTTCCTGTTTTTTAATTTTTTCGTCGTAGCTCTTGCGCTCTTTGTCGGTAGGACGAATTAAAATTTCGCCTGTTTCGCCGTCGAGAATAACCGGATCGCCGTCAGCCATCTTTTTAATACCGTCGCCAACACCAACAACTGTAGGAATAGCGCGGGTTTTTGCGATAATAACTGCGTGCGCGGTAGTGGAGCCTGCGCCGAGGATAACGCCTGCGATTTTGTCAGTTGGAAGTCCCGCAATTACTGAAGGTTCAATTTCTGTACCGGCAACAATTACTTTGCCTTCAATTTCAGGCTCTTTGATACCGAGCAAGAATTTTGCAATACGTTTGCCGACGTCGCGCATATCGACTGCACGCCCGCGGAAATATTCATCTTCCATTTCTTCAAAGACTTTTGCTTGAGTTTCGTAAGCATCGAGAACAGCCTTTGGTGCGGAGCCGCTTTTTTCGAGTTCGTCAGCTATTGCGCCGCTCATTGCCGGATCTTCAACCATCATTCTGTGCGCTTCGAGAATACCGGCTTGTTCCTTTAAGCCTTTTTCGGTAAAGTCTTTGATACTTTTTTGAAGATTTTCAGCAACTTTAATTAAAGCGTCCGCGGCTTTTTTCTTTTCGGCGTCGAGTTTACCGGGTTTATAATTTACCAAAAAACTGTCAAGATTTTGTCCGGCGAGCAAAATTTTACCTACGGCTATACCGGAAATAACGCCCTTACCTTTTACTGTTTCTGCCATTAAAAATTTCCCTCCTGTACCGATTTTAACATTTTCCAAAAAAAGTTTTTTTAAGCCTCGTAGACGCTCCAGAATCGACGCAGACGCCCTTTGCAAGTCTTTCACGATACTTTTTACCAAAAACTTTCAAGGGCGGCTTAGAATCAATTCTGCGCGTTTTTGATAGTAAAAGAGGAGGCGGCTTTATAAAAAAACCTCCTCCTCCGACGAATTTTCGCCTGGTTTTTCAGTTATTAGTCTTCGCCAAATTTGCTGTCAACGAGATCAACCAAAGTTTTTACTGCTTCTTTTTCGTCATCGCCGTCTGCAGAAATGGTAATTTCGGTGCCGTTGCTCAAGCCCATGGACATAATCATAAGAATGGATTTTGCGTCAACTTTTTTGCCTTTTGCTGCGATTTGAACTTTGGATTTAAATTTTCCTGCGGTCTGTACGAATACAGAAGCGGGGCGTGCGTGAATACCGGTTTTGTTTTTAATAGTGGTTGTTGCTTCAGTCATTTAAAAATCTCTCCTCACATAAACATAATTACTAACGCTTGGTTATCTGCAGTTCAATCTGCTTAACAACCTTTTCTGAAAAGTACTATTCGCCGCGCTTTTCAATGTTCCTGCCTTTCAGATAAAATACATTAAAAATTTTTTGAAAATTTTTGTAAAGGTTTTCTGCCGCGCTTGCCGAATTTATTTTGAAAAATTTTCTGGTTTTTAAAGATTGGAGTTACCATGCATAAAATTTTACAGTCAATTCTAAAAGAAGAAACGATAAAAGATATTGCCGCCAATTTTTCACGGCACAAAGAATTTTTAATTTATGGCTTAACAAGCAGCCAAAAAGTTGCAACAATCGCCGCCGCCTTTGCCAAAAATCCCCGCCCGACAATTATTATTACCGGCGACAGGGAAAAAATTTCCGCGTGGCAAGACGATTTATCCGCACTATTGCCAAAAACCGAAATTGAAGAATTGCCCGAACTGGATTTATTTTCTGTCAACGGCACTGTTGGAATTGAACGCCGCGCCCGCCGCCTTGAACTTTTGCTGAAAATTACAAGCGGTCAACCTTTAATAATTTTGGCAACCGCTACCGCCGCCGTCAAAAAAGATTTTTCCCGCCAAGATTTTTCTAACTTTCAAATTACCCTCGAACTCGGCAAAAATTTTTCACAAGAAATTTTAATTAAAAAACTTGTCGAATTCGGCTACGAACGCGCGGACGAAATTGACGCAATAGGAAAATTCAGCGTGCGCGGCGGGATTGTCGACATTTTCGCAATTAACGCGCCCAAGCCTTACCGCGTCGAATTTTACGGCGATACCGTCGATTCAATGCGTGAAATTAATTTTGAAACTTTACGCTCTTAAAAAAATATCGACACTGCAAATATCCTGCCGATTATTTCAAGCGATAACAAAAAAGCCGAGCCCTTCACGACTTGCGCCGGTACAAACGGCACGGTTATTTTTGATGAACCTGCGCGAATTGCTGAAACGATTGAAAATCTTGTTAAGGAAGACCCGACCGTTAAGCCGAATATTTTTACCTTTGAACAACTTGTAAAAAATTCCCGCGGCGGTTGCTTGATTTATCTTTCGCTGATGATGAAAAAAATCCGCTCCGCTGAACTTACAGACACTTTCGGAATTACTGCCACGGGCGCGCCTTCCTTTCAGAATCAATCAGAATTTTTTATTGCTGAAATGAAACGGCAGCTTGATATTGGCAGAAATATTTTTATAACTTTCGCCACGCACCAAAAATTAAATCACGTCAAAGAATTGCTCAACGAAAATAAAATTACCGGCGTAAATTTGGAAATGGGCGTACTTACCGAAGGTTTTATTTTACCGACGGCGCAAATTGCGGTTTTCACTGAAAAAGATATTTTCGGCAGTCAAATTGAAAAGCGAAGAGTTAAAGCTCCAAAGTACGCCGGCGATACAATTAAAAATTTCCGTGAAATAAAAGTTGGCGATTACGTTGTACACGCGGCTAACGGTATCGGAAAATATTTGGGCGTCGAAACTTTGGAATTTGAAGGGATTCACAAAGATTATTTACATATTCAGTACGGCGGCGGCGATAAACTTTACTTGCCAACTGACGCGGTACAATATCTTCAAAAATATATTTCAGATGACGACACAACGCCGCGCCTTTCCAGTTTAGGTACGGGCGAATGGGCGCGGGCAAAGTCAAGGGCAAAGTCCGCAGTTGAAGATATTGCAGAAAAACTTATAGAAATTTACGCCAAAAGACAAGCCGCCACGGGATTTGCATTTGAGCCGGACGACGCTACGCAAATTGAATTTGAAGAAAAATTTCCGTACGAAGAAACGCCCGACCAATTACAAGCCGTCGAAGATGTCAAAGCTGATATGGAAAGTTTAAAGCCAATGGACAGGTTAATTTGCGGCGACGTTGGATTTGGCAAAACTGAAATTGCCTTGCGTGCGGCGTACAAGGCGGCGATGAACGGTAAACAGGTTGCAATTCTTGTACCTACAACTGTTTTGGCGCAACAGCACTATC
>JAFSZS010000133.1 GCA_017455645.1 Selenomonadaceae bacterium
TCAATTTCAAATGCGAACAATACATTTTCTTCACCTCGCGGCTTGTAACCTTGCGCCTTGTACAACACCTCGTACGCAAAATTTGTGGCGCGGATTATTCGCCCGTCTTTTTCATATTCGTTAAACATATCAATCGCCTAAATCTGTGCCATCGCCGCTACTTGAGCCTTCACCCGAGCCGCTACTTGAACTGCCGCTACCGCTTGAACTACTGCTTGAACTTGCCGCCGGTGTCAAAAGTGCAAAAGCGTCATCTTTAACAGGCAAAAAGCCAATTCGCATAGTAGCTTTAATAGCAATCATATCATTTTCAGCGAGTGAAAGCGGCTTACCGTCGGGCATTGTGATTGAGTTTAAGGTTGCCTCTTTCAAAATGTCATACTCAATTTCTTGTCTGACGCCGATGATTGAGTAATTCCAGTTGCCGCCGATACAAATTGCCTTAGTGGCGTCCCAACTTTCGCTGTGCGTAAATTCGATTGGTTGAGAATAAAGCGTATCGTAGCGTTGCCCCTGCCTGTCGGTAATTCCGGTTACGAAAAGTTCGTTGCCGTTGTTGTCACGCATTTTGCGCAATGTATTTTTAAATGCTACGTTTGAAACAAAGCCGTTGACTTCATAGCCTTTTTGTTCAATCAAAGACATTGCGTCGGAAATATCAAGGTCAACTTTAGAGTTAGTGCCGAGTGCAACTGCCATTGAATTTGTTGTAGCCGCGCTGTAAATACTGTTTGCAAAAGGAGTATCAGTGCCGCCGAACAAGCAAGTTTTATCGATTTTTTTATAAAAAGCTTCAGCGATGATCGGGCGCAATTCGCCGAACACGTCAATTACGCTGTCGTTGATTTTTTCACGCGGCACAGGTACGGATACTGCAAGCTTTTTGGCGGTAATTTCCGGAAAAATCCATTTAGGTACAGAAGTTTTAATTCTTTCAGTTTCGCCAGTCCAGTAAGCCCCGACGCCGCTTGCATAGACGGCGAATTTTTTACTTTCACTGTTCATAACTTCGACTTTGGAAAGTCTCATTACGGACGAATTTAAAACAACCCGCCCGATAATGTCATACGAAATTTCTTGCGGCACGAAGCCTTGAAGATTCTCCTTAAGATAGGTAGTGTCAGCCAATTTTAATCTTCCTTTCAATAAAAAAAGCCCGCGTTTTGCGAGCCTGTAATTTTAATATTATCTTGCAATTTGGTTACGTTTGATGACGTCCAAAAAGCCGCTGCTAACTTTTGAGTTGCCCAATTCTTGAACACCTTTGCCACTGCTAACTACGGGAGCTTTTCCCTTCAAGCGGTCGTTTACGGCGTCTTCAATCGCCTTTTTGTATTTTTTCTCAAAGGTGGTAATTCTTTCGAGTGTGGATTCGTTGTCGTCAGCAATAAGGTATTCGGTAAATTCAACGGGCAAATTGCGCTGTGCCAAAACTTTTGTAGCCTCGTATTTGATTTTTTCGCGCTCCAAATTTAACTTTTCAGTTTCAATTTCTTTGCGCATACTTTCAATTTCGGCTTTTTGGCGTTCGTCTTCGCTCATTTTTTCAAGGCGTTGAGCTTCTTTCTTAGCCGCCGCCGTTGCGTCAGCTAAACGTTTTTTATAATCAGACTCCATTTTGGCTTGCATTTTCGCCATAGCGTCAGCAATTTTGGCGTCAATGTCAACTTCGGCGGTTTCTGCCTTAGGTTCAGTTTCCGGCGCAGTTTCGGCAACTTCAGCGGCGTTGCTTGTTGCCGCGGCGTCGCCTTCTGCGAAAAGTTGTAAATCTAACATTAATTTTCACTCCATATTAAAATTCGTCGTCATCGTCATTATCTGCAAGGTAGTCGGCAATTTCATTAATTTCACAATTCAAGCACATAACTTTTTGCGCCAATTCTTTAAAGGCGGCGTCAGTGAGTGCCGCGCGTACAAAATCAAGTTTTGCGCTGATTCTGTACAACCTTTCGGCAACTTCATCATCTGCCAAAAAGTCATCTACAAATTCAAGGCTTTTATTGTCAGTCATTTTAAGTCCTCCGTGTTATCTTGAATGAATTGATAGGCTTCAGAAATAGCCGCGTCAACCTTGCCCAGATCAGCAGAAATATTTTCGTGGCGTAAATCTTCAGCAACGCCGCGTATCACGTCAAGAATAATTCTTGCGTTTAGCAGGTCTGTCAAAATATATTTTTTATCCATAGCAACTCCTAAAGGCTAACCTTAATGCTAACTTCGTAACCTGCGCTGAATTGTTCGCAGAGTTCGTCAGCTTTTTGCTTAATTTCGGCGTTAGATTTATTGGCGCAGTTGGTCAATTCAAAAACAATCTTGGGCGCGGCGACAGCAGCACCGCGTACGCCGATAACAGATTCAGTAAGCGGGCGGTTGGTAATTCCGGTTGCAAGCGCGTCAGAAAGTTTTTGCGCTAAATCGTCAAAGTAAATTTTGCCGGTGTTGGTATCAGTATCGATTTTAATTTTGTTCACCTCAATTTCATTGGGTAACATCCACAACAACATATCAGTAATTTTTTTAGCATTGGCGGCGAGGAAA
>JAFSZS010000134.1 GCA_017455645.1 Selenomonadaceae bacterium
ACAGGCGAAACAGAAATTAATCGCGATACAAATTATAATGCTCTTGATAAGTTGGCACCTAGATTTCTATTACGATAACTACGACCAGATAATTCCGCACTTTGTACCAAATGCAATGGCTACAAATTCAGTGCTAAGCAAATTGGAAACTATTAAACAACCACGTAGCACGAGGCGTTTTAAATTCTTCGGTTACAACTTAAGCTATCTATGACATTGAAAAAAATGCAAGCGATGAAGTCAATCTGCGAACTTTGACAACGCCAGATTCTACAATAAATCAAACGCGTTGTAAGCGGCAAGCGCACGAGAAAATATATATCAAGACGAAGTTAATAATGCAAATGCAACTTTGATGAACCGCGGCAATTTGTACAACGCTTTATTCAGCAACGCCTTAAGCTTGAGTCAGCAACAGGCAAATTTGCAAAATGCTCTGTTCGCAAATCAAATGGCTAAATTAAACGCGCAGGAACAACTTTATAACCAACTTTTAAATAACGCTTATGGAGCTTACGATCGCGCAGAAAAAGCTGTTCTTGATAATTACGGCGTAATCAGCGACTTTGAAAAATCTAAACTGGATAACCTTACAAAGGCGGCGTCCAATTATGACCGTTGGCTTGAAAGACTTTTGCAGATTTACGAGGCAGATTATCAGAAAAAGTTTGCAAATATCGATTTTTAAGTAACGAAGGGAGAAATTAAAAATGGGAATTTTTGACAGTGTACAATACACGCCACAAGAAATAGCGAAAATGAAGATGGACGCCGAACAGGCAATGTTAAACGTGCAAAATCTTAACTTAGGTTTAAACGTCGCGCAGAAATTACCGCCTCAAACAAGAATCCGGCGTTGAGGTGGTAACAATGGCAAGGCTTTTTAATTTGGAGCAGCAACCTTACAACATCAACACTTTGCACGCTCCGGAAAATTCAATTTTGAAACAACCGCCGCAAGAACTTTTCAGTAATAATTTTCAGCAGGAAAATCCGCCCGCTCCAAAATATATGAACGCGCCGCCGGATTATGTAACTGCACAAACTCAAAACACTTTGTTAAATTTGAAAGAAGCTTGGAGCCCGGCAGAGCAAAAAAAAATTTTCAACGAAAACCTTTTGGCAAGCGGCAAATTAAATGACACTTACAAAGAAGCGGCACAAACTGAAAACGCTTTACTCAAGGCAAGGCGAATATGCAAAAATGGCAGATATAACGCGCAACACGGCGCACAATTTGGGAATTGATACGAGCGGCTTTAACGCAGATAACATGTTGTTGAAGTTACGCACAACCGCAATAAAATTGATAGATTCACGAGCAACACTTTGTAGGTACACTTTTTACAACCAAGCTTGGTAACAACGATAAAAAATCTGGCAATTCGAGCAAAACTCAAAATTTGAATCAGCAACTTGATTTTGCTCACGCCGGTATCCTAATTATTTCAGATAGTTCCCTGCGCGTCCCGGTTTTCTGATTCAAACTCAAGAAAGATTCGGCGACGTTAGATTTATAAATTCTCATGTTAAGTGGTACGATGAAAATTGTAACCGGCAACCAATGGGCTAACAAGCTTGAAAAATTATTGACTAGGAAAAAATAAATTGTTACGATACAGACGAAGGAATTTTGAAACGTGCACAACTTTTGAAACTCTGTAAAAATCTTCCAAATGTACCGGAAAATTTAAAGAGTACCGAAACTATAGATTTTTCGGACGCAGTTTTTGGATTGAAAGAAAATTGGGCAAGCCGCGTTCTTGAAGGAGAAGTTTCAGACTCCTTACGAAGGCGAACTTAGTACAATTCAATTTTCAAATTTGGCAAGAAAAAATTTTAATATTCCCTGAATCTGACAAAACGAAATATAGAAATTTTTTTTGTTGAGCCGTCTGAAGCAGTAATTTCTGAAACGATTCTTTCACTGGTTGCCGCCATTACAGGAATTTTATTTTTTTTCAGCTCTTCGACCATTGCTACAGTATAGCTAAATTCGCCTTGACAAAGTACAGCCTTTGGCGAAAGTTTTAAAATTTCTTTCAAATTTAACAAAACCATTTGCCGAACTTCTTCAGTACTGAAATTTGGCGGTATTTCCGGAAAAGGTAAATCCAATATTTTTCCATAAGATTCAGCCGCCGCGATTTGTTCGATATTCCATTGACTTGAATTGTGATTTGTATGATTTATAAAAATTTTATTAACTGAGCCCAATGCTTTTGACCTTCTTTCATTTTTTATTTTACAGAATCAAAATTTTGTTGTCAATTTCTGAAAATTTTTCTATACTGTAGAAAATTTTAACTGAAAGAAAGGTATAATAATGCCGGTTTCAATGGAAATTATTTTAGAGTTACCAAAAAACGAAAAAATTCATCAAGCAATTGGTTCAATAAAAATTACAGTGTTAATTTAGTGGAGTGTAAAATTATTTTTGAAAAATCTTGCAGAAATTTTGCCGGACAATTTATAACTGGTTGTACATTAACGCGCTCAACCAAAAATTTGTGCGAAGAAATTCTAGACTATGAGGCTTTTACTGACATTGTTTTCAATCCTCAAAAATCTTTGAACTGTCAAGCCATAGCAGCAGCTATTTATGTTTCATTGCGATACCAAAATTTATTGAAAGAGTCCTTAAAATCTCCTCAAAATTTTTTAAACATAGTTTATCCAAAATAAATCAGAGATGACATTTGGTATTTACTTTAAAAACATTACTTTTGACGAAGAAGCTAGCAGGAAAAGCATTTCACTGAATAATTCTACATACAAAACTTTTCAGTAGCGAACTTAAAAAAAATCCTCCAGCGGTTTTCCCGCTTCACCTTTGAAACTCCCCTTACCTTAAATAATGTGTGTATCGTCTCCAAATTTTTTGTTTGTTTCTTTGATAATTCGATTAGTTCGTCAATCAAGCGAAATTTTTTAATTTAGCTAATGATTTTCTAAATATTTTTTTTCTTAGTTTTCAAAGCGGCTGATTGATGAAGTGGAAAAGGCTAGGGAACGTGTAGCTTGTAATTTTTTTCAAATATCCCAGAACAATACAGCGACGTTATTTCTTCAAAATATGATAAAGCCCCGAAAGTTGCAATTTTGAAAGAATTGCGCTCCTTATGCAAACAGCATTTTGTACGAATACATGAATAAAAGCGAATATGAAATATGGCAACGATATTCTGACCTGCTTGCTAAAAAAAATCCTTCAGAAACGCCTACAATCGCCTACAAGGGCTCTTTCTAGGGGTCAGGGTACTTTTATATCAAAAAAAACTAAAAACGCGCCATGAGCCTCTCAGACGCCTTAAACGCGATTATATTTTTTTGTAAAAATTTAGAAGGCTACAAGCAACAGGAAAAGATAACCCAAAAATTGAACTTATCGTCATCGGTATTCTTCGTAAGGATTTTAATTTTTTTTTATAAATATCTTGAAAAAAATTGCTGTCAGAAAGTGATTTGTAATTTGTAAAAAAACTCTCAACCTTACGATTGAGAGTTGAATCGATTAAAAAATTTGCTTAGAAATCTTTTTTTAATTTTGTTGAGAAAGTAAAGCCCTTTCTGTCTCCTACCCACCATGATAAAGAAGTATCTATCATTGAAGCGGAATTTTTGGCGGGCTTAACTTGCCAGCCCAATTCAATTAATCCTGCGTCGCCTTTGATACTTGCTCTTTTGGTACTCAAGCCCATATATTCGCCGACAGTTTCGCCGCTGAATTCGTGAATATAAGCAAAACCGGAATAAACATTTTCACGTTCTTTAATTTCACGGGTAAGACGTGCGCCTATACGTATTCTGCCGCTTTTTACGGCACTGAATGAATAATCTTCGCCGGTAGAAACTTTGGTTGTAAAACCATTAACTCTATTTAAAGAGTACATACCGTAAACATCCAAAATATTTTGCGGCGAAATATGATCTCTCCAGCCGACACGAACGTGTCCGGCGTAACAAGGCGTTGACGCTTCGTAACTTGCAGTTACAGGTTTACCGTTGGCAATGAAATTATGACTTACAAAATCTGTTCTTATTTGCCCATAACGAAAACTCCCTTCATAATACATACCATTGACATTAACTTGACGAGCGATTAAGCCGCCCATAGTATATTGGCTGTGTCCGCTGCCTTTTGTACCGTTAGCATCCGGTAAAGTGCTGTCATATTCATCTTTGCCATAATCTATGATAGGCGCAACAATAAAAGTGCCGTGACGATTTTTTAAATAGCGTGACATTCCAAAATTAATACCGCCGCCTTTGTTGGTTAATTTTGTACCGTTGCCGGTGTTAATTTTTAAGGAACTGCCGCCCATTCCAATAAAAGGATCAAAGCCGGCAGTAGGTACGCTGTTCATATAGTCGAGTCCTTCAGGCGGCAACCATTCCAAAAGTCTTTCTGTGCCGCTGTCCAAAAGGCTTGCGCTGTCAACTACAGCTGCAGTCAATTCTTCAGTTTGATCTTTTAAAACTGCATCACCTGAAGGTTCTTTGCCTATATCGCCAACTGCAATTTGAAGACTTTGAGTATTTGAGTTTGAATCTGAAAATGGAACTTTTTTAACATAGCTCGGATATTCCAAAGAAATACCTTGTGCAATCGTAATTTCGCCATCGCCAATCCGCAAACCGCTTGTGTTGTCTGTTGTTATCAGCGTAATTACATCGTTGTTTTGAAGACCTGTCGCGCCGTCATTATAAACAAGGATATTGCTGCTGATACTGCTTGTCGGATTGGTTAAAGTCAAAATTGGATTGAGTACTTCTTTACCTTCAGAATCGGTACTGACAACTTTTGTACCTTCCTGCAAATAAAATTCCAGATTTTCAAAGCCGCCAATATCTTTAGCGGTAATTCCTTGCGTGTAAATTTTTATGGTATTTCCGGAATTATAGCCTCCGCTTGCCGCGTAAATTGAAGCATTGCTTAAATCCGGACTGCCATAAATCCTTATTACGTTGTCTTGTACATAACCTGTTCCGCTAATATAGCCGCCGTAAATACCGCCTTCAAAAGTGCCGCCGTTGATTGTTATTTCATTGCCGATGACATTACCGCTGCCGGCAACATAACCGCCATATATTCCGCCTCTCCCATTTGAGTTAATTTTAAAATCTCCACCATTTATTATTATTTTGTTGTAATTTGTATCACCCCTAAGTGCATATCCACCGTCAATTATTGTACCGGTAAAAGTGCCGCCGTTGATTATTACTTTATTTTCATTTGCGTCGCCGTAAGTTGCCCAGCCGCCTTCAACCCAAGCTCCGAACTCGCCGCCATTAATTGTAACAGTGTTATTATTCGTGTTGCCTCTATAAGCACGCCCGCCATTTAAAAAGGTTGTGATTTTACCGCCGTTGACTGTGACATTATTATTATTTGCGTTACCTTCAAATGAATCACTGCCGCCGCCATCAACTCTATAGGTTGAGTCTTCATAGTCTTTACTTGTGCCATTTCTTGTGATGGTATTTTCAGTAACTTCAACCGTGTTATTTGAATCATCTTTTGTATCTGAATTGTCATTTGTTGCCGGTTCTTCAACTTCAGTATGAGAAGTATCTTCTTCAGTTGCAGTTTCATCTTCCGCGCTTGCAACGCCGCCGTTTATACTGCCGAAAAAAATTGCAGACATCGCGCAGTACGCCAAAATTTTATAGGTTTTCTTTTTGCTGATATACATTCTAAAATTACTCCTTAAAAAAGTTCCCGCCCCAAAATTATTTTCCAGAGCGGGAACGCTCCATTACCTCACAAAAACAACCGCGCAATTCTCAAGCATATGTGTTTTTTCATTTGCCAAAAGAATTTTATCTGCGTCTTCAGCCGAAATTACAGCGTTGACTTTGTTTACAGAATTGTTGCCGCCGCGAACGCTTACCGCCTTAACAATCAGCGGGGAATTTCCTGCGCGATTCATTGCTATTTCGTCATTAACCGAATTGCTGTAGCTTACCATTCCTATATTGGTAATTAAGGCGTCATTCGGCAAATTTTCAATCCCGTAAACTGCGCGACCGTTAATGTCATAAATTACCGGCGAAAAAGTTTCTGCAAGCCCCAAGCCGGACGCGTCCACAATAACGCCGCTGTATTCTGCGTTTTGAACGTCTTGAATTATCGAAGGTTTAAGATTGTTTAAATTCGGCGTGTTAAAAGGTTGCGGCGTATTTGGCATAATCGAAGGAACTACCGCCGCGGCGATACTTTCACCAACGCCATAAATCGGTACGCGCATTTTGACATAATAGCCGCCGTCCGCTGTCATATCTTCCTCAATAATCTGTGCGCCGCGCAATGTGCCGCTGATTCTGCGATTTACATTGTCATCAGTTATGATAAGGTCGCGCATTGTTGTTGTTGAATTAATCTGCATACCTTGCACAATACCAATTAAATTTCTTTGCGCCGCCATAATTGCCGCCTCGCGTGCCATTGCCAAGCCGCGCGGGTCGGGGCGGCTTATTCCAACTGCCGTAATATCTGAATCTGCGCCTTTGTTCCAATTAATACTGCCTTCAATGTTCACTTTCACATTAACGCCGCCGGTTCCAACTGCCGTCGCGCAGGGCATTTCGCCGCCAAAAATTAACGCACCGCTTATCGCAACTGCCGCAATTATTTTTTTGTTGCTGAAAATTTTCATAATTAAAACCTCATTTGAAATGACATTTACATATCATCTATTTGGATCTTTTGCTGCGGCTTCAATAAATTTAAATATGTTTCCATACTTAGGTTTAAAATATTCCTTCCAAGGATCTCCGGCGGCTCCACTGTCATCACTATTGCCGAGTTCAAAATGTAAATGGTTTCCGATTTTATATTTGGCTGATGTATGTCCCACTTTGCCAATTACTTGACCTTTAGAGACGCGCTGTCCACTCTCAACAAGGCGTGCACTCATATGAGCATACAAAGAAACTTTTCCGTTATCGTGTTTAATTTTTATCATATTACCAAAACCTGAACTTGTGCTGTAATATGAGGCAATGACTGTGCCAGATTCTGTTGCAAGTACATCTTCACCCTCTGGAGCTGCCATATCAATACCACAAAGGTATCTAGAAAAATGACGTGCACCTTTATATGTGCCATCTACACTATAGTTATAAAGCACCGATATGGTATGTGAATTTGCTAATGGCCAAATAGGATCAAATGAACTTGATGAACCGAAAACATTTATATTTCTGCGGTCTAATTCTTTTGCGTCAATACCATTAACCGCGTAAATTACAACGAGTTGACTGCCGCTCCTGTTTTGCGGAACATTCATAGTATGATCGAAACGGTGATTGTCTCTGTCAGCTCTAAATTCGCCGATAAATTCGCCGCCTGCACCTACGCCGCCGCCAATGTAAACGTGAACGCCTGTAATTTCAGAATAATTATTTGCGTTCCAAAGTCTGCCGGTGAATCTAAGTTGATGATCTGAAGGACTTGTCAAGTTATAGTCTGCTAACTGAAAATTTGCTTTGTTGCTGTTGTCAGCTACAACTGAACTAGGAACCCAGCCCATTTTGTAACCTGTGCCGTTGTCTAAGCGATAAATAATTTGCGCACGGTTGCCGTTATCTGCCACTACTGTAACATCTTCATTGTTGACGCTACCAATAGTCGCGTTTGAATTTGGAGTACGATAAACTTGTTGATAATGGTCGATATGTGCAGGGCGATTGTTATAATTAGTATCAGCAAAAACGTCACGCGCCCAGAATAAACGCTCAACTGTTCCATTTCTGCCGGGGTGTGTTCCCCTTGCAACGCCGTTGCTGTATATCTCCGTAATTTTTACCAAATCAACTTCAGCATCTATCCAGCCGACCGCTTGCCCGCTGTTTACGTCGTAGCTTGTAACTTTGTGATCTACATAGCATTGAAGAGGCATTTTATCAGCTACAATCGCCGCCTCTGCAGTTCCAAAAATTGTTACAGCAAATACCAATAACATTGCCGCCAAAAAATTTTTAACGTTACACATTTTTATTACCTCGCCTTCACAAAAATTTAAATTAAATTGGAAAAAAATTTACGCCATAGGCACCACCTCTCAAAAATTTTCAAGACAAAAATTATTTACTCGAAAGGGTGTTTATCTTGCACGATAAAGCGACATTGCCACATTCCATTGATAACCGCGACTTGTAGTTCTTACCAAATCATCATAGCTGTAAGTTTGCAATTTTATTCCGTTGTTGCCGTCTGCATTGGCGTCAAACCATTGTATTCCGTTGCCTGTTCGACCTACAAATATTGCAGAATGTGCGCCGCCGTGTCCGCGTTTAATTTGTATGAAATCGCCGGGTTGCGCTTGGGCAAACAAATTTCTGAATTGCTCTTTTGCTTGTGATGCATTTCTGTTTTCAGGAACTTCAGCAACTTGGTAAATGCTTGACGGCGTATTATTCAAACGCCAATTAGTAGGATTGTCAGAAGTACTGCCGCTGCCTACGCCCGGAATTCCATACAATTCATTGAAAATGTACTGCGCGAATTCTTTACATTGTTTGGAATTTTGGGAATAAGTGTGATCTACCCAACGATGACCATTCCACCTGTTAATTAAATCTTGTAATTTGTTATTGGGAGTGGGACCGGGATTTGGCGGTACAACTGAACTTGGAACCCAGCCCATTTTGTAACCTGTGCCGTTGTCTAAGCGATAAATAATCTGCGCGCGGTTGCCGTTGTCTGCTACTACTGTAACATCTTCGTCTCTAACGCTGCCGATAGTTGAACCTGAATTTTGAGTGCGGTAAACTTGCTGATAACCGTTGACGTGTGCAATTCTGTTTGAATAATTGGTATCAGCAAAAACGTCACGCGCCCAGAATAAACGTTCAACTGTTCCATTTCTGCCGGGGTGTGTGCCTATAGCTACGCCGTTATCGCCAATTCCCGTAATTCTTACCAAGTCAACTTCAGCATCTATCCAGCCGACGGCTTGCCCGCTCCCTGTATCGTAGCTTGTAACTTTGTGATCAACGTAGCATTGAAGGGGGACTTTATCAGTTACAATCGCTGCCTCTGCATTTCCAAAAACTGTTACGGCAAATACCAATAACATTGCCGCAAGAAAATTTTTCACGTTACACATTTTTATTACCTCGCCTTCATAGAAATTTAAATTAAACCGGCAAAAAATTAATACAAGCATAAGCACCACCCCTTTCAATTTAGCAAAAAATTACTGCTGTAATTCAGAAATAACACCTTTCAAAATTTTTAAATCATCAATGCCGATTCTGCCGTCGCCGGTTAAATCAGCGTTACTGACATTAATTTGGGTATTCGGATTGGCAAGATATGCTGTCAAGGCGTGAACGTCATAAATATCAACTTTGCCGTCGTTATTTACGTCGCCCGTGCCTTTCTTTTCGGCTTTTATCAAATTCAGCAAAGCAAAAACATCAAAATTTGAAATAGTGCCGTCGCCGTTTATATCCGCCTCTGTTTCGTTAATTTCAAAGGCGTTGCCCTTCAAATATTTTTGCAAAACCACCAAATCAATAGCGTTAAGTTCGCCGTCGTTGTTTATGTCGCCGAGTACGCCGCTATTAAAATTTTCTTCAAAATCTTCTTCGTCTTCCTTGAAAGTTTCGTTTTGTGTATTTTGAGTGTCTTTTGGCGGCGTAGTGGGAATTTTATTTTCGTCAGGCTTTTTTTGTTCGTCGGAAATTTTATTTTCGTCGGGCTTTTTTTGTTCGCCGGAATTTTCATTACCGCCGGGGATTTTATCTTTTGGAGTATTTTTAATGTTAATTGGAGGCGTATCATTTGGCGGAGCTTCGCCTTCGTTAAAATCACCACCGGCATTAGCAGACGGTAAAAAAATTGTCATTGCGCCAATAAAAAATATCACTGAAAATTTTTGCCACAGTTTCATTTTTTATCCCTCCTGCGCGATTCTTAATTATCATGTTGGAATATTAGGGATATTGTTTAAGGTTTGTCCTTCCTCTGTTTCACCGTCGTCACCGTCATTGTTGTAGCCGTCATCATCGTAACCGTCATCATAAGTACTGCCGGAATTGCTTTTCAAATCTGTGTTGTTTACCCAGCCCATTCGATAATACTCGCCGTCAGCCTTGAAAAGAATTTTTGTTTTGGAGCCGCGTTTGGCAACAACGATAACATCTTCATCGCACGGAGCATTTCCGTTGTATGAATATGAAGTGCGCGTCCTGCAAACGTTTGTATCAGTTCTTAATTGGTCGGTGTAGTTTTCAAAATCTGCGTAGCCCTGCAGTTCAGTCATTTTGAACCAGCGATAAACGCGCTTTTTGGAATCGGAAGGCTTGTAACTGCCGTAAGCCCAGCCGTCAAATTGAATTTGTTTCACGAGTACCAAACTTTTTTCAGCCGGTATTGTGCCTTTCTTTGTGCCGTTCGGATTGTCATAAACGGCAACTTCAGTTTCGGCGAAAGTTAAAAGCGGCAATTTGTCAGTTACAATTTTTGCCTCTGCCGGAGTACAAATTAAAAACGTCAAAAACATTACCGCCAAAAAATTTTTTAATACTGTCATTTTGGCAAGCCTCCTTTAAGATTCAGGAAAATCTTTTATCAATTTATCGACAACATCAAAGGCGGCTTTTCTTATTGCATTGTGGACGCTGTACATTGGAACTTTATTGTTATCTAAAGTTTTTAAATCTTCGGCGTCAAGTTCAGAACGCTTAGAAATTCCTTCACCTTTAACAACTGCAACAACTTCACCGGTTTTAACGTTCATCATACGAACAATCAGCACGGCTTGAATTGATTGAAATTTTTGCTTTTCAAATTTAGTTTCAAGCATAAGATTATCATCGTATTTTCTGTCAAAATTACCGTAAATCAGAAAATCAATATTGGATTGCTCGGCTATTTTTCTTGCAGCACTTAAATTACTTTCATCTGAATCGCGTCTTTGAGCACGAATTTTTTCTTTCAAACTTTCAAAATCCATTACAATAAAATTACCGCTATTAACCAAAGATTCAACAAGATAATCAGACGCCAGCTGTTGACTGATAGAGTGAAAAGGTGCCCCCAAATCCATAAACATAACTCTCGGCTTATCTGCAGCCTCAACATTTGGCGCGTAAATTAACAAGATTGAAAAAAATATCGCCAAAAAATTTTTTAAAGCCGTCATTTTGGCAAGCCTCCCTTACAATTCAGTTAAAAAAGTTTTCCGGCAAATTTTTAAGCAACTTTGCAACGGCATCATAGGCGGCTTTTCGTGCGGCGTTGTGAACACTTTCTTGCGGAATTTTGGCAGTGCCGATTGTTATTGAAACTGAATCTTTGCCAGCCTTGACTTGTGAACTTTTGGAAATTCCCTCGCCTTTAGCCATAGCAATAACCGGCATTTCTTCTTTGTCGTTTTGAACACGACCTATACGAATCATGATCTTTGCTTTAATTTCGTATAATTTGCCGCCGCTGCCGTATTTCAGAATTTCAAAAATCCCATCCTTGCCGGTAAGACTGCTGAAATTGCCGTAAATCAGATAATCCACGCCCAAAATTTTTGCAATTTCACCTGCGCGGCTCGGCGAAATAAGCCCTGCTTTTTGTAAATCTTTTGCGTTAGGTTGTGATTCTAGAGGTCCTGTATCTATGACTGAAAAGCGTCCATCTTTAGCTAAAGCTTGTTGCATATAATCAACAACCATTGAGCCAACTTTTGCAGTGTTTACTTCGGTTGTGTACGCGCCGCTAAATTCGCCTAAATCCATAACTGCAACTTTCGGCTTATTTGCCGCCTCAACAAAATTTGAAAATGCAACCGTAACCAAAAAAATTATCAAAAAAATTTTTTGCAACATATAAATTCCTCATTTCAATTCCAAAACTTTGGAATCTAAATCGTCAATAAGCGCGGCTACAATTTTATCTGCGGCTTTTTCCATTGCCTTATCATATAAAGCATTGGTCATATTTGAATGCCCAAAACTGAAAAAGCTGGTGTTGATAAGTCTACTTTCGCCTACTCCGGTAACTCGTTTGCTCCAAATAATTTCGCCACTTTCAGCCTCGATAATTCGTAAATCACATTGAACGCCTATACCGTGCATTGTTACAGAAACATTTCCAATATAACTTAAAACTCCTAGCCCGTTTCCAAGAAGTCCGCTGGCTTGCGAACTTGCCATTTGCGCCAAATTGCTTACCGCACCTGAAATAAAATCTAAATCTTCACTAAGCCAATTACCCGTCCCAAGATTTATAATTGTTCCTTGAATCAAATATTTGGCGTTGTTATCTTTGCCAATTCCCCTTGTAATTTCAGGGTTGATAAATTGTCCGACTTCTGCAGTTGCGATAGATTGTGCGCGGTTTTCGGCAACGCCTTCAAAAAAATTGTTATAGTCGTTACTTTGTAAGGCTTCATTAAAACTTTTGCGCTCCATAATTTTTTCGTTGTAAATTTGTGCTTCCAAATCTGCAAGTACATATTTGGGCTTTTCATTTTCTTTTTCATTGAAATTAAATCTGTGAGTGTTTACGAGTTTTTCCATAACCAATTCAGAAAGCAGTGCCGACGGATATACTGCATCGTACCGAGTATCATTTGTAAATCTCATAAGTACGCACTTCGGTTTATTCTCATCTGATTCAGCCGGTTTAGCATTGACGAAATTTGGAGCTGTAAATAAAATTCCCGCCAACAGAGCCGCCAAAAATTTTTTCATAGTTTCAAGCCTCCTTAGATTTTTTGCGCTTGGTTTCATCTTTCACGCCTTTTGGAAGTTGTAACAAATTTTCTTCAGGCACGGGCGAAAATTTTTCAATTTCAATAATGTAGCGTCTTACATAATCTTCGCCGGAGGGCGTTTTATCCAAAGACGCGGAGGCAATTTTTTTCAGTTCATTGTCTTTAAAGTAGTACCGAACAATTTCAACTTTGCCGCTGTCTAAATCTGCGCGATAGTCTTCATAAAAATTATAATTATCATCTTCATCTTCAATTTCGCCCTGCGCGACGAATTTATATTCAGCCTGTTGAGAATTTTCATTGGAATTGGGCAGAATTGCGTTAATCAAACGTGACATATCAGCGTCGCCGTAACTTTCATTTTCCAAAATTTCGGCAATGTAATTTTTGTCATTGGCAACAACTCTGTTTCTGCGCGTGCCGACGTATTTCCATTTTCTTTCGCTTTCTTTGTTTTTATATTTGGTGAAGAAAAAATCTTCGCCGTTTTTTGAGAGGCGGCACATATAAAGCTGTTTGCCGTCAACTTCGCCGCCGACTTCTTCATATTTGTTTTGCCCGTCAGCTGTAATGACGCCGTCTTTCGGTTTATTTGTCAGAAAATCGTTTGATTCAGCAGCAAGCCCGCTCTTGCCGTAAAGTTCTACGCGGTCTTTGTTGGTTACGCGCGGCGCGGGCGTGACGTTTGTATATTTTATGGTGTAGGAGTTGCTCAACAAAATTTCACGGTATGAATCAAGGCGCGACGCCTCAACGTGAAATGACACCGCAAAAATCAGCAGTGCCAAAATTAAAAATTTTTTCATAGCGTTTATTCCCCCTTATTTAAAATTTCTTGCATAGTGCCGGCAGATTGTGATTGTTCCAAAAGGTCAGCCATATCACCCATTCTCGGCGCGTAGCATTGAATATTTTTTTCATCAACGCTGAAAGTGCCTTCCGGCGTTTCAGATTGAATCTTGACTATTTCCAAAACATTCAAATCGTATTCGTTGCCGTTCCTGCTGATATATCTTTTGGCGCGTACAAGTTCGCCTGCAGCGTAAGCCAATTCGTAATAAAGCACGCCGGAATTTTTCGCGCCGTTGAGTTCACAAGCGTACAAATCGCACTCGCACTCAATATCTTTGCCATTTACTTTAAAAATTTTTTTGTAACTCTCTTGAAAATTCGGCGCGGGTATTTTTGAATTTTTTACTTTGAAAGGAGCGTCATCCCAGAGAAAAACCGCCAATTCGTCCGGCAGTGCCAATTTTTGCGGAATTTTATCCCAGCCGCTGCGCGGATTTATACTTTCAGAATTAATATCTTTTGCGGCGCAGTAATTGGCTTGATTTTTGCCGATGAACTGAAAATATATTCCGTCCTTGTACATAATTTCCGGATTTTTATTTTCTTTGCCGCCAAAAATTGCGCCGAGCGGATTCAGCCAAACCATATTGCCGCGCTCATATTTGTAACTCATTCGCTCCATACGAATGCCATTTTCAGCCGTCAAAATACGCTCGCCCCATTTGTCTTTGAACTCAAGATAGAAATTGTCGGATTGAAAAATTTGCCGGTAAGTTTCAGCCGCCGGTTGTTCAGCGTTTGCCGTGCCGAAATTCAAAATACCGAAAATCAACGCCATTGTTAAAAATAACTTTTTCATAATTAAAATCTTTCCCCCTCTGCTGTACCGTCTAACTCTGCTAAAAGACCATATTTTTTATTGTAAATTGCGTCCTGAACCGCTTTTTTTATTGCGTTTGCAACTTGTACTGAATTGTATTTTTGACTGCCTATATTAAATTCATATTTGGATAGCGTTATAGAGCTTTCTTCATGAGGTAACGGATTATTACTGTTTGAGCCTGAATCGTCAGTTTGGTACACTTCCTGTCCCTTTACGTTAAGACTTAATTTTGAGTCGTATACGTCCGATTCGCCGCGCCCGTCAACAGAAAGAACAATTTCTCCAGTTTCAACGTTAACAAATCGAATAATAACATCCGCTATAACGTTTCTTTTTTTACCTGTTCCGCCACCGGAAACTCCCACAGGAAGGTCGATTGTAGTACCTATTCCGCTGTCTTTTGTAGTGATTCCTGTAAGACTTCCCAATATCAAGTAATGAGCCACTTTCAGTTTGCCCGTTTGCGGCGCATTTGAAGTATCTGTCAGTCCGTTTTGAGCGGAGCTAAGTTCATCTGCAATTTCAAGAGAATTTTCACGTTCAACTAAGTGAAATCTTCCTGTATTGATTAACGATTTAATAAAAAATTCTGACACTCTTGAAGTATCGCCAAGATTATTCCCATTTTGAGCGAGTATTTCATTTATTTCTTTTGAAACTAGTGCCTTATTCTTGATTTTCATAACTGCAACATTCGGTTTGTCATTTAACGTTGGATAAGCTTGTACTGAATTTGCAGAAAAAATCGTGCACATAATCAGCAACAACGGGATTAAAAATTTTTTCATGGTAAACACTCCTTCACATTACTTTAAATTTGCAGGTACTGTTGGTAATTTCTTCAACATTAATTTTAAGTTTGGTGCGCCCTCTTAAAGCTGTAACAATGGTATTTGGTTTTTGTGAAGATTCCACCGAAAGTACCGCAGAATTTTGTTTTTGTTCACGAATATAAACGCTGTCAACAATACCGAGCGAGCGCAAGTCATTAATAATTTGCTGAAGTTTTGAATTGTTTGTAGCTTGAATTGTAAAGTTAATGCTCTGCGTAGCTTTTGCACTGAATTTTTTAAAAGTTTCAGCAAGTTTTTCAGCGGCGGCGGCAGAAACATTACGCAAACTTTCATCTTTTGCGCGTTCTTCAGTATTTCCGACGGCTGAACCGTCCGCAATAAAAGTTCCAACAATTTCGCCGGTATCGTATTTGATAACTTCAACTTTCAAGGTAGATTTGCAATTCTGAAGTTTGGTTTCTTTCATACCATCATAAGTTGTAACTAAAACCGGATTCTTAAGACTATTGCACTTGCCGAGTACCAAATAATCTGCGGCGTTATCTGCCCTGCCTTGAAAAATACCGTTATTGGCTAAATGACTCAAGAACTTAGCGTCATTCAAGGCGGCAACCATTGAACTGTTTAAAATGTGCGAAAAATTCATACCGATAAGCTTTTCATTAAGAAAACCTTCAGCAATTTCATAGCGCGCAGTTTTACCGTCTGAAACATCAAAAACCAGAACTGCAATACGCGGATCGTTGAGTTGCATAAGCATTGTAATTTCATCAATCAATTTGCCGTCCGGCGTCGTGTCAACGTCAATTTTGGCTTGAACTCGGTATAAAGAATCGCTAATTTTTTCTTCAGCAAGAATTTGAATATTTTTGATATAGCCGTTGGATTTTTTAAAAACTTCGTCCAGCTGAATCCTTAAATCTTGCATTAGCGTTCGTGAATCAATGTACGTGCCTACAACCTGTTCAACTGCCAATCTTGAGGCGTCGCGCAGGGCTTCATTTTTATCTGCGCCCATTCCAACTACTGTTACTTCCTGCGCCGCAACGTTGCC
>JAFSZS010000135.1 GCA_017455645.1 Selenomonadaceae bacterium
ACACAGTGCAAATTAAAAATCCCCTCCAACTTAAGGAGAGGATTTTTTTAATTTAGAAAAAAATTTTATTCTTCAGCAGTAGGATTTTCAACATTATCTTTTAAATCGTAAACCGAAGAGATACTGCCAATTTCAACTTGATAAGTTTTGCCGTCTTCAGTTTCGACAATAATTTTTGTAACGCCGCTTGAAACAGTAACGCCGGTAATTACGCCGCTAAGTTCTTCACTTGTTGTAATTGGGTTGCCTTCTTCATCGGCAGTTTGTACAGTTTGTGTCCAATCGACGCCCTGCCCAATCATGCTGCTAAGTTGCCCGACCAAAACTGAAGTGTCAATGTTGCCAACCAAAGTATTAATATCTTCAAGTTTGCTTGCAACGTTTGTCATTTGTTCTAGGCTGGAGAATTGCGCCATTTGTGCAATAAATTCGCCGTTTTCCTGCGGTTCTAACGGGTCTTGATATTGCAGTTGAGTTACCAACAATTTTATGAAGGCGTCTTTATCCAAATCGTTTTTTACCGCGGTTGACGCTTCAGATTTTTTTTGTGCCGCGTAAGCTGCCGCGTCGTAAGTTACGCCGTCAACAGTTATGGTGTTAAATGAATTTGCCATAGTCATTACCTCCAATTAAACTTTATAATCTACGCCATCCGTGGAAATATTTTCGTTAAGCGGTGTAACAGCGTCAACTTCTTCTTGCAAAGTATCAAAGTCAATTCGTCTGCCGTTGCCTTGTTGTTGTTGCTGTTGCCACGCTTGCCCGCCTTGTCTGTTCATTAAGCCGCTGTCATTCAGATAGGCAGAAACTTGAACATTATCTACTTTCAAGCCTTGGTCGCTAAGCTCCTGTTTAAGTTGCACGATAGAATTTTCAATAGCTGCGCGAACTTGGGCGTTATCGCTGAAAAAGCTTGCGTTGACTGCGCCGTTTTGGCTGACAGAAACTCGCAGGGTTAATTGTCCCAAATGTTCCGGCTTAAGATTAATAACCATTTCGGTATTTTCGGCGTTGCGAATTAATCTTGCTTGCTGGACAATTTGCGCGGGGATATTTTCATTTTCCCTTGCGGCTTGAGCGGCAATTTCTGCGCTTTGAGTTTGTACAACGGGTTGAGGAGTTGAAACGTTATCAACTGCCGGAGTTAAATTCTGCGCGAAAGTATTTTCAACGCCGAAATTTTGTTGTTGAGTTTGAATTTCAGGATTTAAATTTTGAGAAAAAGTTTGCTGGAAATTTTGATTGGGTGACTGCTGATTTTGTTCAGGTTGCTGGCGAAGCATTTGGGGTATAGGGGACAAAGGAGCGGCTGATTGATTATCTTCAACCTGTACATTTGCGCCGAGTAAATCAGAAATGGATTGTTGCTGATTGAGTTGGTTAAGTTGGTTAGGCTGAATTTGCGGTTGCAAAGAATTTACAACAGGTTGAGTTTGCGGTTCAGTTTGAATTTGATTCTGAATCTGCATTTGATTTTGAATCTGTTCCAAAACTTGTTGGGATTGAGTTTGATTTAAAATTTGTTGCGGCTGTACGGAATTTAAATTTTGCGGTTGAATTTGAACTTGTGCTTGATTTTGAATTTGAACTTGTGCAGATTGTTCAACGTTTAAATTTTGCGGCTGGACTTGAATTTGTGGTTGATTTTGAATTTGCGGTTGTTGTTCGGGATTTAAATTTTGGGGTTGAACTTGATTAAGATTTACATTTTGGAATTGATTTAAATTCGCCAAGGGAAGATTTTCAGAATTTGTATTTTGATTTTGAGTTGGGCTAAGCGTGAAATTTTTTGCGCTTTGCTGTAAATTTAAAACGTCAGCGGGATTTTCGGCAGTTGAAAAATTTTGCGCCGAAATACTAGCTTGAACGTCTTCAGCAGTCCACGTTTTGCCGCTCAAAATATTTAGCATTGTCTGCCCTTTATTGTCGTCGGATTGCGGCATAACCGCCATTAAATTGCTTGCGTCAATTTTTTCTGTTTGCTGAACAGGTAACAAAGTTTCGGGATTTGACGCAAAAAAAATAGGCGTAATTGGTAATTCCGGCGCGGTAATTTCTTGCAGATTTTCGGTTGCTGAATCAGTTTTAATTTCAATAAGATTTTCAGCCGGTACAACTTCAATCTGCGCAGGAATATTTTCAGCCGCGGCAATTTCGACATTTGGTAAAATATTTTCTGCAACTGCGGGAATATTCGTTTGAATTTCAGCCGGAATTTCTGTTTGAATATTTGCGGGAATATCTTCAGCAACTTTAGCGGGAATTTCGGCTGGGATATTTTTTTCAGCTGCCGGATTTTGGGGTAAACTTTGAGGCGCGTCCTGCGTTTGTTGATTCTGTCCTTGAGTTGACGCGGTATTTTGGGCGTCTTTTGATTCGACGGGCGATTTTGGATTTTGCGCGGTTGCTTCAGTGTATTGAATTTCTTCAGCGTCAGAAGGGTTTGCTTGCGCGGGTTGATCTTGGCGGTTGAGTCTGTTATTTGCCGTATTCAGCGCAGAATTAAAATCCCCCTTGCCTGAAGAAGTATATTTTGAATTTAACCGAGCGTTTCCGGAATTGGAGCCGGTCGAACTTGCCGATTGTGTTATATTTATCGACAATATATTTGTGTTTGCATTTGCCATAGCTGCCTCTCCTCTCTAATGAAGTATCGAAATTTTTTATATTGCCATTAAATTTATTTTCCCCTATTCCCTACCCACTATTCCCTATTCCCTAATTTTCGTGAAACTGATATAATTATTGCCGGTTTTAAAATTTTTACGGGGAGTGAAAAATTTGTTTGGATTTCTGAAAAGATTTTTGGGCGATAACAACGAAAAAGAAATTAAACGAATGCAAAAAGTTGTTGATAAAATTAATTCATTGGAGGCAACTTATCAAAATTACACTGACGATAAGCTTACAGGCTCCACTGAAATTTTCCGTGAACGTTTACGCGGCGGCGAAACTTTAGATAAAATTTTACCTGAAGCGTTTGCAGTTTGCCGCGAGGCGTCGCGCAGGGTTTTAGGTATGCGCCATTTTGACGTACAATTAATAGGCGGTATGTGCTTGCACGAAGGTAAAATTGCCGAAATGAAAACCGGCGAAGGTAAAACTTTGGTTGCAACTTTGCCTGTTTATCTTAACGCGCTGGAAGGTAAGGGCGTGCATATGGTAACGGTTAATGATTATCTTGCACGCCGTGACAGTGAATGGATGGGGCGGCTTTACAGTTTTTTGGGATTAACGGTCGGCTTGATTGTTCACGATATGGATTTTCCCGAAAGAAAATATTCTTACAACTGCGACGTAACTTTTGGCACAAACAACGAATTTGGCTTTGACTACCTGCGCGATAATATGGTTGTACATCAAGAACAAATGGTACAACGCCCGCTGCATTACGCTATTGTTGACGAGGTAGACTCCATTTTGATTGACGAGGCTCGCACGCCGCTTATCATTTCCGGTCCCGGGCAAAAGTCAACCGAAATTTACGCGGTTATGGCTCGCGCAGTTTCAACTTTGCAGGAAGGCGCAGATTATACAGTTGACGAAAAGCAGAAAACCGTTTCGCCGAAAGATGAAGTTATTCCGAAAATTGAACAGCGTTTGGGAATTTCCAATTTGTACGCGGCTGAAAATATCGAGTATTCGCACTGCTTTACAGCGGCACTCCGTGCAAAGTCTTTGTTCAAACGTGATAGGGATTATGTTGTACGTGACGACGAAATTATAATTGTTGACGAATTTACAGGGCGATTAATGCCCGGGCGCAGATATTCTGACGGCTTGCATCAGGCGATTGAAGCTAAGGAAGGCGTCAAAATTCGCCGCGAGTCTCAAACGCTTGCAACCATAACTTTTCAAAATTATTTTAGAATGTATGACAAATTGGCGGGAATGACAGGCACTGCCAAAACTGAAGAAGACGAATTTTTAAAAATTTACAAATTGCCGGTTATCGTTGTTCCAACAAATAAACCCGTGCGCAGAATCGACCACCCCGACGTAATTTACAAAAATAAACGCGCCAAATATAAAGCCGTCGGACAAATGGTTGAAGAAATTCACACCAAAGGACAGCCGGTTTTAATCGGTACAACTTCAATCACTCAATCTGAAGAATTAAGCGCAATTTTGAAAAAGCGCGGGATTCCGCACAGCGTTTTAAATGCAAAGTTTCACGAAAAGGAAGCTGAAATTGTAGCAGACGCGGGACAAAAAAACGCCGTTACAATCGCAACCAATATGGCAGGGCGCGGCACTGATATTAAATTGGGCGAAGGCGTACCGGAACTCGGCGGGCTTTTCATAATTGGTACTGAACGCCACGAATCGCGCAGAATTGATAATCAGCTTAGAGGGCGCAGCGGGCGTCAAGGCGACCCGGGCGCGTCAAGATTTTACCTTTCGCTTGAAGATGATTTAATGCGGCTTTTTGCGTCAGACAACATTGCAAAAATTATGGACAAGCTCGGTATGGAGGAAGATGAGCCGATTGAACATACTTTAATTACAAAGTCGATTGAACACGCGCAGAAAAAAGTTGAGGCAAGAAATTTTGACATTCGCAAGCACGTTTTGGAATATGACGACGTTATGAATCAGCAACGCGAAATTATTTACGGCGAAAGAAAAAAAATTTTGGGCGGCGAAAACCTGCGCGAAAATATTATTGGTATGATTAACCACATTATAAAATCAGAAATGAATCAGTACGCCAATGAAAAACTTTACCCCGAAGAATGGCAACTGCCGGAAATTGTCAAGGACGCCGAGCAAATTTACGCCGAACGCGGGCAACTTAACCTTTCTGAAATGGAAAAAATGAGCCGTGACGAACTTAAAGAATATTTGGAAGGTGTAGCCGCCGCCAATTACAAAAAGCGTGAAGAAATTTTCGGCGAAGAAACAATGCGGGAACTTGAAAAAGTTATAATGTTGCGCGTTGTTGACAATAAATGGATGGAACATTTGGATCATATGGATATGCTGCGCGAAGGTATAAATTTGCGTGCGTACGGGCAAAGAAACCCGCTTGTTGAATATAAAATTGAGGCGTTGGCAATGTTTGAAGAAATGGAGGCGGCAATTCAAGACCAAATCGCTTCGCTGATTTATCATGTTGCAGTTGTCGCGCAGGAAGAGCAAAAAGTTCAAGACCGGTTACAAACTGCGCAGGCTTCGCACGGCGATGAAGTAAGCCCCGCTGAAACTCAAAAAAAACTTAAAGACGCCGACGGTAAAAAAATCGGCAGAAACGACCCTTGCCCTTGCGGCTCAGGCAAAAAATACAAAAATTGTTGCGGTAAAGGTAAATAGGCAGTAGGCAAAAGTTTTTGGCGTCCGTGTACACGCAAGTACACAAAAAAATCTAAATCTGCAAAATTTTATGGGAGGAAATATGAATAAAATTGTTAGGGAAAAAATCCCGCTTGTACATTGCATTACAAATTACGTTACGGTTAATGACGTGGCAAACGCAATTTTGGCAGTCGGAGGCTCTCCAATTATGGCTGACGATATTCACGAAGTCGAAGAAATTACCGCCATTGCAAGCGCGCTTGTCATTAACATTGGAACTTTGAATGAACGCACGGCGGCTTCAATGTTGGCGGCGGCGGCTACTGCCAATAAAAAAAATGTTCCAATAATTTTGGATCCGGTAGGCGCGGGCGTTTCAAATTTGAGAAATAAAATTACCGAACGCCTTTTGAAAAATTTCAAACTTGCGGCGATTCGCGGCAACCTTTCAGAAATTGCTTTTTGCGCAGGAAAAAATGCAGCAACCCGCGGCGTTGATTCAAATGACAGCGATAAAAAATTTTCTGCCGCCGAAATTGCAAAAATCGCAGCTGAAAAATATTCTTGCGTGGCGATAATTACCGGCGCGGTTGATACAGTTACCGACGGTAAAAACTTCGCGCAGATTAAAAACGGCGTCCCCGCAATGTCAAAAATTACCGGTACAGGTTGCATGCTTAGCGGAATTTTGGGCGCGTATATCGGCGCGTGCGAAGATAAATTTTCTGCCGCGGTAAGTGCCGTTGCTTCAATGGGAATTGCCGGCGAAATTTCCTTTGAAAAATATTCTGAAGTTGGTACAGGCAGTTTGCACATTGGAATTATCGACGCCCTAAGCAAGATTGACGACGGAATTATTTCTGCGCGAGGAAAAATTTTTTATGAAGATTGATTATAGTTTGTACCTTTGCACTGACAGAAATTTAAATCCCAACATTGAAAAAGCCGTCGAACTTGCGATAAAGGGCGGCGTTACCGTTGTACAACTGCGTGAAAAAAATTGTACAAGCCGTGAATTTTTTGACATTGGAACGCGCTTGAAAAAAATTACTGATTCAAAAAATATTCCGCTGATTGTAAATGACAGGCTGGATATTGCACAGGCGATTGACGCGGCGGGCGTTCACGTCGGGCAAACTGATTTACTCTGCAAAGTTGCAAGAAAAATTTTGGGCGCAGAAAAAATTATCGGCGTTTCAGTTTCAACGGTTGAAGAGGCTGTACAAGCAGAAATTGACGGGGCAAATTATTTGGGCGTCGGCGCAATGTTCGCAACAAATACCAAAACTGACGCCAAACTTGTTACGCTTGACACTTTAAAAAAAATTCGTGCCGCCGTGAAAATTCCAATCGTGGCAATAGGCGGGATTAACCTTGAAACCGTCGCGCAGATTAAACCGGCAAAAATTGACGGCGTGGCGGTTGTCTCTGCGATAATTGCGGCGGAAAATCCCGAAATTGCCGCTAGGAATTTGAGGGAAATAGGGTTATAGGGGTAAAGGGAAATAGGGATTAAAAATTTTCCCTATTTCCCTAGTCCCCTATATCCCTAAAATTTCGACGAAGGAGAAATTTTTATGAAAACGGCTTTAACAATCGCCGGCAGTGATTCAAGCGGCGGCGCAGGTATTCAAGCTGATATTAAGACAATGACAATGCTCGGCGTCTACGCAATGAGTGCAATTACCGCGCTTACCGCACAAAATACAATGGGCGTCCGCGCAATTTCTACTGTTACGCCAAAATTTCTGGAGCAACAACTTGACGCAATTTTTGAAGATATTCCGCCTGACGCCGTGAAAATCGGTATGGTTTCTTCTGCCGAATTAATTAAAACCATCGCGCAGAAATTGGAATTTTACGACGCAAAAAATATCGTCGTTGATCCTGTAATGGTTGCAACAAGCGGCGCAAAATTGATTGACGATAACGCCGTTGAAACTTTGAAAAAATTTTTATTCCCGCTTGCAACTGTCATAACGCCCAACATTCCTGAAGCTGAAATTCTTTCAAACACTAAGATTAAATCTGCCGAAGATATGACGCGGGCGGCGCAAATTATTTTTGAAAGTTACGGTTGCGCGGTACTTTGCAAGGGCGGGCACAGTTTGAACGAAGCCAACGATATTTTGTACAGTGCTGACGGCGTGGAAATTTTTACAGGCAAAAGAATTAAAACTTCAAACACGCACGGCACCGGCTGTACTTTGTCAAGTGCGGTTGCGGCGGGACTTGCCAAAAATTTAAGCTTAAGTGAATCAATTCAACACGCCAAAGAATATATTTCCGGCGCGTTAAGTTTTGGTTTAAATTTGGGTAAAGGCAGCGGTCCAATGAATCACGCTTTTTTGTTGAAATAGGAAACAAGGAACAGCTGACAGGAAACAGTTTCAAATCCCTATATCCTGTTTCCTGTATTCTGTTTCCTTAACAAAAATTAGGAAGTGAAAAAATGCTTGAAGACAGAAAAATAGAATTAACAGCCCTGCGCGAAAAGCTGAATGAAATGGGGGATTCACTTTGACATCGCCAACAAGGAAGAAAAAATAGCCGAGTTGGAATACAAAATGGGCGAGCCTATTTTTTGGGATAACCCCGACACCGCGCAGCAAATTACTCAAGAATTGAACGGGATAAAATCCGGCGTTGAAACTTATAAAAATCTTGTGTCGAAATTTGATGACGCGCAAACTTTGCTTGAACTTGCACTGGAAGAAAACGACGATTCACAGGAAACTGAAATTGTTGCAGAAATTCAAACTATAAAATCCGGCTTGGAAAGTTTACGCCTTGAAATTTTGTTGAGTGAACCCTACGACGCAAATAACGCAATTTTAACTTTGCACGCGGGCGCGGGCGGCACTGAAGCGCAGGATTGGACGCAAATGCTTTTAAGAATGTACGTGCGTTGGGCGGAGCGGCACGGCTTCACAGTTGAAACGGCTGACATTTTGCCGGGCGATGAAGCGGGCGTTAAATCTGTCACGCTTTTTATCAAAGGTCATAATGCTTACGGCTTTTTGAAATCTGAAAAGGGGATTCACCGCCTTGTAAGAATTTCGCCCTTCGATTCAAATGCACGCCGTCATACTTCATTTTCAGCTTGCGATATTATGCCGGAAATTGATGACGCGGTTGAAGTTCCAATAAATATGGCAGATGTGCGCGTTGACACGTACCGAGCAAGCGGCGCGGGCGGGCAACACATTAACAAAACTTCGTCCGCCGTAAGAATGACACACATTCCAACGGGAATTGTTGTCCAATGTCAAAATGAACGCTCCCAAATTCAAAATCGTGAACAGTGCTTAAAAATGTTACGCGCCAAACTTTTTGAACTCGAACTTGAAAAAAAGGAAGAGGAACGCGCCAAACTCGAAGGCGACAGAATGAAAATTGAATGGGGCAGCCAAATTCGCTCCTACGTTTTTCAACCTTACACAATGGTTAAAGATTTGCGCACGGGCGAAGAAACCGGCAATGTTCAGGCGGTTATGGACGGCGAACTGGATAATTTTATTCGCGCCTTTCTTGCAATGAAAGCCAATGTTGCAGTTTAAATTTTCAAATATCGATTTTAAGACGGGTTAAATTTAATTTTGATATAAAGTATCGTGAAAGTCTCTAAAAGCCGCGTCACGGGCTTTTCAGCGCGTTTTAGAGGCTAAATTTTTTGGAGGATTTATAAAATGAAAAAATCGGTAATATTTTTTGCAATGAAAGCTAATGTTGCAGTTTAAATTTTCAAATATCGATTTTAAGCCGCCTTCAAAAACTTTTTAATATAAAGT
>JAFSZS010000136.1 GCA_017455645.1 Selenomonadaceae bacterium
AAAGACGGCAAAGGAAAAATCCCCGCCGCCTTAATTTTTGTCTGTAGAAAATCCCGTGCACAAATTTTAAACCCAAAAGACGACAAGGAAAAATCCCCGCCGCCTTCAAAATTTATATCGGAAAAAATTTTATCTTAAAACATAAACAGTAACATAACGACGCCCAAAGTTCATACATTCAGAATAACTTTCCATACAAAGGTCAATTCTGTTGCCGTAAATTGCGCCGCCGGTATCAGCCGCGATAGCTTCGTCGTACCCCGGAATGTATAAACGACTGCCGAGCGGGATAACATAAGGATCAACCGCCGCCACGCCGTAAGTTGCAGGAATACCGGTTGCGGTAATGCCGTAGCCGTCGCCGTCAGTTGGCAAGTACGCCGTTGCTTCCATGTCATACACTGCAATATAATCGCCGTCATAGCCGTAAGATACTTCTGAAATATTTTCTTCAATGTTGGTACTTTCGGCAATATTTACTGTTTCATCGTTGTTAATTTCAATTTTGGTATCATTGATTGAGGAAAAATCCGCAACGCTTGCAGGTGCAGTTGGCAAGATTTCCACCTCGCTAACTTTAGCAGATTTGTCGGTTTCGATTTGGTCAACTTGATTTGTGAAACCAACATTAAGTGCCGTAATTCCCGCCAGCATTAAGCCTAAACCCCATTTTTTGCTTAATCCTAACTTTTTCAAAATATTACGCTTCATCATTCCGCTGCCTAACGCCAAAAAAGCGTCCCGAGCTTGTCGACAAATAAAAGTCGTCTCGCTGCCTCGGAGCAGCCTTCCCCCTCTCTAAAAAAAACACTAACTTTTTAACAATGCCTATTATAGTGCATATTGCTGAAATTGTCCTGAAAAAGAAAAAATTTACCAAAAATCCTTTAAAAAAAACGCGCTGTTACGCCGAAAATTTTACCAAAAATTTTTTTTGCAAAACTTGAATTTCATAAACCTTTCAGCTAAAATTGCAACAGGCGTTATTATACTCTAAAAAAAATAAATTGCAAGTAAAATGAAAAAATTTAAGAAAGGAAATTTTAAGATGAAAATTATTGAAACAAAAAAAGCCCCGGCGGCAGTTGGTCCGTACAGTCAAGCTGTTGAAATTAACGGACTTCTCTACGCGTCGGGACAAGTTGCTATTGACCCTGCAGCGGGTAAAATTATTGCTACTGATATTGAAGGGCAGGCTGAACAGTGCTGCAAAAATGTTGGAGCGATTCTGTCAGCCGCCGGAATGGATTTTTCAAACGTGGTAAAAACTACTTGCTTTTTGGCGGATATTGCAGATTTCAAAAAATTTAATGCTGTCTACGAAAAATATTTTGTAAGTAAACCTGCGCGAAGTTGCGTAGCAGTAAAAGATTTACCGCTCGGCGCACTTTGTGAAATTGAAATTATCGCCGGAAAAAATTAATCCAATTCTTCAAACATACCGCGCCTTGATAAATATTGAACATATTGGCGGGCGCACTCGTGATATTGCATGGCAGAAGAGCGCAACGCCTCAATTTCATCATCACGAACAGCACGCATAATCTTTGCAGGATTCCCGAAAACTAAACAGTTGTCGGGAATTTTTTTATATTGTGGTAAAAGCGTCCCCGCGCCGATAATGCAATTTGCACCAATTTCAGAATATCCCAAAACAATGGAGCCCATACCAATCAAGGTGTTATCGCCAATTTTGCGGCAGTGTACAATGGCGTTGTGACCGATTGTAACATAATTGCCAATTTCAGTCGGTACGTCGTACATAACGTGAACAGTTGCATTATCTTGAATGTTGGTAAAGACGCCGATTTTAACCGGCTGAAAATCTCCGCGCACTGCCGCGCCAAACCAAATACTGGAGCCTGTACCAATTTCAACTTCACCAACTACCGAACAATTCGGCGCAAGAAAAACATTTTCGGCAATTTTGGGCTTTTTGCCTTTGTAAGACAGTACAATTCCATTCAATTTTTTTAATCCCCCTTCAGTATATTTTTAATCACTATTCCCTATTCCCTTTAAAACATTCCCTAAAATTTTGATACGCTCCCTGCGAATCCATTCGCCAATTTCCACGCCCGTTAATTCCGGCGGAGCACTTTTGCCGCTAACTTTCAAAAGTTCGGCAAGAATATTTTTTGCATTTGTAAGGAAAAGCGGCAACCCGTGCGCGTCCAAATTTACTATATCGTTAAGTCGACAATTTTTTTATTCCCTTTAAACTATTCCCTAAAATCTTGATACGCTCCCTGCGAATCCATTCGCCAATTTCCACGCCCGTTAATTCCGGCGGAGCACTTTTGCCGCTAACTTTCAAAAGTTCGGCAAGAATATTTTTTGCATTTACAAGGAAGGGCGGTAACCCTTGACTGTCCAAATTTACTATATCGTTAAAATCTTCAACAGAAATTTTGGATTTGTGCAGTTTAATAAGGAAGTCAACAATTTTACCGCGCTTTGTCAAAGTTTTTACGCGCATATGTTCAGCAATTACAAACGCCGCAATTTTTTTCCAATCCGCCGGCAAATGTATTCTGTCGTCCATTTCCTGCAAAACTTCAAGCCCGCGTTTATCGTGATCGTAATGGTGCGGGAGCATTTCGGCGGGCGTTGTACCTTTGCCGAAATCGTGAGCAAGCGCGGCAAATCTTATTTCCGGCTTAGAATTTATTTTTGCAACTTCGTCCAGAATCTGTAAAGTATGTTCGTAAGCGTCGCCTTCGGGGTGAAATTCAGTCGGTTGAGTTTTGCCGCGTAAATTTGCAACTTCAGGAAATGTAACTTCCAAAATTCCTGCGCGATTCAAATTTCTAAAAAAAATCGAAGGCTTGACAGTTTTTAAAGCAGTTTCCAATTCAGCAAAAATTCTTTCGCCGGGCTCATCTTCAAGTTCAACGGCGCAAAGATTCATAGCCGCCAAAGTATCTTTGGTAATTTCAAAATTAAATTGCGCAGATTGACGTGCGGCTCTAAGTGCGCGTACCGGGTCATCAGTGAAATGTTCAGAAACCGCACGAATTTTTTTGTTTGCAACGTCTTCACGCCCGCCGAAAGGGTCTATAAGTTCGTCGCGCAGAATATCAACAGCCATTGCGTTAATCGTGGTATCACGTCGGTATAAATCCTGCTCAATTTTTACGTCAGAATTAAAATTGACAGTAAAACCGCGGTAGCCTGTACCAATTTTTTTTTCGGTGCGAGCCAAGGCAACTTCACAACCTTTGCCGTCGATATTTACAGAATAAACCGGAAAAGACTTACCGAATTTTGCCGCGTTTGGAAAATTTCTTTTAAAAGTTTCGTCATCAATGCCGGTAATGCAGTAGTCTTTGTCGTGTGCCGGTACTCCGCGTAAATTATCACGTACCGCGCCGCCCACAAGGTAAGCCGTGCCACCAATTTTATTTATTTTTTTTGCAAATTCCAATTCTGTCATTGAAAGTTAAACCGCCTAAGCTTTTTTATTTCAATTTTTCCTTAATAATTTTTTCGAGTTGTTCAATTCTTTGCTGTTGAGATATAAGCATTCTAAGAAGTATATCCAACTTTTTTGTATTTTCTTGCACTTTTATTCCTAATTCGTCCAAATATTTTTCAATTTCTAAAATCTCAATTTCTGCAATTGTGTTAGGTATATTTTTTGGTGCCGTGAATAAAATTTCATAAAGCTCTTCAAAAAAATTTTCATTATCTTTGAGTTGTAAAATTTTCTCGTATTGTTCATCGGATACATATTTGTGAAATGCTGTTAACATTTTTCCGCTTGTATGATTCTGAAATCTATTTTTGTTACCGTGAAAAATTTCAGTAACAGAGGTTGCAAATACCTCATTCATAAAGTTAAAAAAATTCATCTTGAAATTGTATGGCCAAAAAGAAGAGGACGACTCCTTTACCATATATTCATAGTCAATAAGGTACAGTTGTCCGTCATCAGTCAAAAGGAAATTTCCCAAATGAAAATCACTTTGATAATAGCCGTGCTTCTCCAAAAAAATTACATACTGTAAAGCTTGCTTAATAACACTCCAGCGGTCAAAATTTTCGTGATTCTCAATTTTTTTAAATAATGAAATTCCCTTTAACTTTTCACGAGCTATAAAAAATCGCAAGCCGGATTCATCGTATTCTTTAGTTGCTTCATAGAACTTTGGCAAGTGATTTTTCCCGCTGAATTCTTTCAAAAAATTAATTTCGCGCAAACTTTTTTCATTTTCTAACTGATTCAGAATGTGCCGACATTTTATAAATTTATCTCCACAGTGATAATATGTAATGGAACCACCTTCGCCGCCCGGCGGATAAGTTATTTCATCTATTTTCAAAAGTCCTACAGTATTTAAGTACACGTATTCATTACTTACAAAAAGAAAAGGTCTCCGAATATTTTTTTTGGTGTCTCTGACATAATAAGACAAGCTCCTAATAAAAGAATAGCCCTGCATAAGATCTCGATAGTTATTCGGGAGATTATTATTTGGAAATTCGCTTTTGGTTGCCAATTCAAAAATTCCGGTGCCAATCTTGGTTGATAATTCCTTAACTAACTTTTTAGTAAATTCAAGACCATAAGGAAGAGTGATCCAGTGCAAAACATTAAAGCATAAAACGAAATCGTATTCTTCAGGTTTAATTTTTGGGATAAATTCCTCAAGTTTTGCCTCGATAAATTCAATTTTAAAATTTGGGTGTTCACTGGCAAGCAATTTACAAACACGAAGATTGTTAGAGCCAATATCTACACCAGTCACCACCCCCCCCCATTTGGCGGCGTACAAGCTAAAAAAGCCTAAATTACAACCCAAGTCTAAAACGCGAAGCGGGCGATTTAACTTTTGGCTCATTGCGTCATAAACTTTTTTTATATCAGCCAATCTGTCAGTGCAAATTCTTTGAGGTTTTATACCTGTTACGTCGTGCCCAAAAAGTGGTTGATAAAGTTCCGGCAATTCTAAAACTGCCGCCTTTAATTCTTCAATAATATCTGCCAAATTTGTAACTCCTTTCAAAAATTAAATGCTGAATTGATCCTTCAAAATAACATCGTGACTGCCGCCCTCAACAATGGAAGTTGCAGAAACCAAAGTAATTTTCGCCTTTTCGCGCAGTTCAGGAAGATTTAACGCGCCGCAGTTGCACATTGTCGAGCGAACTTTTGCAAGAGTCGAAGCAACATTGTCTTTGAGTGCGCCGGCGTACGGTACATAAGAATCAACGCCTTCTTCAAAAGAAAGTTTTTTTGCTCCGCCCAAATCGTAACGTTGCCAATTCCGCGCGCGGTTGGAACCTTCGCCCCAATATTCTTTGTAGTAAGTGCCGTTGATTCTTACTTTGTCTGAAGGCGATTCATCGAAACGCGCAAAATATCTGCCCAACATTAAAAAATCTGCGCCCATTGCAAGGGCGAGCGTCATATGATAATCATGAACAATCCCGCCGTCTGAACAAATTGGAATATAAATTCCCGTGCGCTTAAAATATTCGTCGCGCGCGTTGCAAACGTCAATAACCGCCGTTGCTTGCCCGCGCCCAATTCCTTTTGTTTCACGAGTGATACAGATTGAGCCGCCGCCTATTCCAACTTTTACAAAATCTGCGCCCGCCTCTGCCAAAAAGTTAAAGCCTTCAGCGTCAACAACATTGCCCGCGCCAACTTTGACATCTTCGCCAAAATTTTCGTGAATGTATTCAAGCGTGATTTTCTGCCATTCGCTGAAACCTTCTGAAGAATCGATACAAAGTACATCTGCGCCGGCTTTTAAAAGTGCGGGAACTCTTTCAGCATAATCCCGCGTATTAATTCCTGCGCCGACAATGTAACGTTTTCTTTTATCGATAAGTTCAAGTGGGTTAGTTTTGTTGTCGGTGTAGTCTTTTCTGAAAACCATATAGCGCAGGCGTTGGTTTTTATCGACGAGCGGGAGCATATTCAATTTATTTTCCCAAATTAAATCGTTGGCTTGCGGTAAAGTTGTATTTTCAGCCGGAGCCCAAATTAATTTATCAAAGGGCGTCATAAAATCCTGCGCGAGTTCGTTACCGGTCATTCTGGTAATACGATAATCACGGCTTGTAATAATTCCCAAAAGTTTACCGGTAGGCTTGCCGTCTTCGGTAACTGCCATTGTTGAGTGTCCGGTTTCTTCCAAAAGTGCAAGAATTTCTTTCAGTGTTGAAGTTGGTTTAACGTTTGAATCGCTGGACACGAAGCCGGATTTATAATTTTTGACGCGCTGCACCATTGCCGCCTGTTCCTTGATTGACTGCGAGCCGAAAATAAAAGAAATTCCGCCTTCCTTTGCAAGTGCAATAGCCATTTTGTCATCTGAAACGGATTGCATAATTGCTGAAGTCATTGGAATGTTTAAAGTCAATTTCGGCTCTTCGCCGCGCTTAAATTTTACAAGCGGCGTTGCCAAGTCTACATTTGAAGGTATGCATTCTGCTGAAGAGTACCCGGGTACAAGTAAATATTCGCCGAAAGTATGTGAAGGTTCGTTATAATAAAAAGCCATAAAGAAGCTCCTTTCAGTCGCTTTTTAGGAAATAGTGGCTAGTGAATAGGGAATAGGGAATAGGGAATAGGGAATTAGCCCTGCACCTTAAGAAAGACGACCTTTAAAATTTTCGTAACCAAAATTTTTTATAAGATTCAAATCGCCGTCAAAAGTTTTTGCGTAAATCGCAGGAAGTTTAGCGCCGTTGAAAGTATTGTTTTTAACCATTGTGTAAATTGCCATATCGCAAAAAATAATTTTGTCGCCTTCATTCAGCGGCTCGTCAAAGCTGTATTCGCCGATAACGTCGCCCGCCAAACAAGTTGCGCCGCCGAATCTGTAATTAAATTTTTTCGCTCCAATTTCAGCCGCGCCGATAACTTTTGGCGTGTAAGGCATTTCCAAAACGTCGGGCATATGACAAGCCGCGCTCGCGTCGATTATCACATTTTGCACGCCGTCGCGCAGATTCTGAATTTCCAAAACACTTGCAACCAAAAAGCCCGCGTCAAGTGCAACCGCTTCCCCAGGTTCCAAATAAATTTCAACGCCGTATTTTTCTTGCAGGCGGCAGATAATTTTTTTCAGCCGCTCAATATCGTAATTGCTTTTAGTTATATGGTGCCCGCCGCCCAAATTTAACCATTTCATTTTGTGTAAAAATTCGCCGAAATTTTTTTCTACAACTGCAACTGTTTCTTCCAGCGCGTCAGAATTTTGTTCGCAAAGTGTATGAAAGTGCAAGCCGTCCAATTTTTCAATTAAATCACTTCGCGCAGATTTAAATTCGTCGATACGCACGCCGAGCCTTGAATTTTTACTGCAGGGGTCGTAGATTGAAATTTTTTGCGTGGAATGTTCGGGATTAATTCTCAAGCCTGCAGATTTTACGGAGCTTGCAAATTTTTCAACCTGCTTGAAAGAATTAAAAATTACGTGGTCACAAATTTTGGCAAGTTCGACAATTTCAGAATACTTGTAGGCTGGCGCGTAAACGTGATTTTCTGCGCCGAAAAATTCTTTGCTAAGTTTAGCCTCGTACAAGCCGCTGGACGCCGTGCCGCTCAAATATTTTTTTATCAGCGGGTAAAAATAATAAGCCGAAAAACATTTCTGCGCGAGGAGAATTTTTGCGCCGGTAGATTCTTGAATTTCTGCCAAAATTTCCAAATTCCGCGTCAAAAATTTTTCGTCGATAATGTAAGCGGGCGTTTCAACTCTTTTCATCAGTCAACAAGCTCCGGATTGAAATTTTCTTTCCACGGCAACCCAAATTTATTCAACGCCGCCATAAACGGGTCGGGGTCAAATTCTTCAACATTGCGCACGCCTTTTAAATTCCATTGCCCGCTGATTAACATTGCCGCGCCTATCATTGCCGGTACGCCGGTTGTATAAGAAATTGCCTGCGAGCCAACTTCACGATAACAAGCCTGATGATCGCAGATATTGTAAACGTAATATTTTTTTTGCTTGCCGTCCTTTTCGCCGGTAAAAATGCAACCAATATTTGTTTTGCCGACTGTACGAGGTCCGAGCGTTGCAGGGTCGGGAAGTACCGCCTTCAAAAATTGCAAAGGAACTATTTTTTGCCCGTTAAAATCAATAGGATTAATCGAAGTCATTCCAACATTTTCAAGGCATTTTAAGTGCGTCAAGTAACTTTGCCCAAATGTCATAAAAAATCTGATTCGCTTGACGTCCGGAATATTTTTTGCAAGTGATTCAATTTCTTCATGGTAAAGCAGGTACATATCTTTAACGCCGACTTCGTCAAAGTTGTAGGAGCGTTTAATTTCAAGCGGCGCAGTTTCAATCCAGTTGCCGCCTTCGTAGTATTCGCCCTTCGCCGTAACTTCACGAATATTTATTTCGGGATTAAAATTTGTGGCGAAAGGGTAGCCGTGGTCTCCGCCGTTGCAGTCCAAAATGTCAATCGTTTCAATTTTGTCAAAGTGATGCTTAAGCGCGTACGCCGTAAAAATTCCGGTAACGCCGGGATCGAAGCCGCACCCTAAAAGCGCGGTAATTCCTGCGCGTTTAAAATCTTCGTCCAACGCCCATTGGTGTTTGTATTCAAAATAAGCCGTTTCCTCCGGCTCATAATTTGCCGTGTCAAGGTAATTGGTTTTAGTTTTCAGGCAAGCTTCCATAATTTTTAAATCGTGGTAGGGCAACGCCAAATTTACAACAACGTCGGGATTAAAAATTTCAATCAGATTAACCATTGCCGAAACGTCGTTTGCGTCAATTTGCGCCGTTGAAATTCTTGTTGAAGTTTTGCCCTCCAGTTTAGATTTAATTTCATTGCACTTTTCGATATTTCTGCTTGCAATGCAAATTTCGCTGAAAATTTCGCTGTTTTCAACGCACTTATGAATGGCAACGCTGCCGACGCCGCCGCAACCTATAATTAATGCTTTGCCCAATTTTTCAACCCCCAAATTTTTAAAATTAATAAATTATAAATAAATAAAAATCCTAAGTCAAATTTGCATATTGAAAACAAAAAAACTCTCAACCAAAGGCTGAAAGTTTTAATTTTTTTTGAAAGTGTCGCGCAGATTTTATTTGTCTTTTGCGAAAATCAAAATTTTATCGTCCTGCGCGAAAGTTTTATCTTCAGCAGGTTGAATTTCAGTAACAGAAAACTTTTGCTCGGTAATGGAGTCCAAATTGTTTTCGTCTGCCAAAAAGTTGTTGTCATAAAATAAATCAAAAGTTCTTGCACTTGCAGCTGAATAAATTTGTTTTGTAGATTTATTTTTTGAATCCAGCGTGGTAATTTCTTTTCCTGCGCCGTCTTTTACAGTCAACGAGCCGTCGGCAGTGCTGAAAACAACATCATTGCCGCTGATATTCCAAGTGAATTCACTGCTGATTTTAATTTTATCTTTGCCCGCGGTGTAGTCAGTGATTAAATCGTTGCCGCTTGACGCAATGAAAGTATCGTTGCCATTGCCGCCTGTCAAAGTGTCATTACCTGCGCCGCCGTTCAATGTGTCATTCTTTGTGCCGCCGTAAATTAAATTATTTTCACTGTTGCCGGTAATATTTAACGCTGAAGTTACAGCCGAGCCGTCAACACTTACTACGCCGCTTTCAACCGTGCCTTTAAATGCGCCGGTTAATGTTACAGCGTTTTTATCTTCATTAAAAATTTTTCCGCTCTCATAAATGTAAATTTCATCGTTGGTATTAATTTTTTTGCCC
>JAFSZS010000137.1 GCA_017455645.1 Selenomonadaceae bacterium
AATTTTTAAGGCGATATTTCTTTTTCTAAAATTTAATTTCATAACTCAAAAACCACGCAGCCGCGCAAATTAAAATTACAAAAATTACTGCAAAAAAATCTGCGCGAGAGAATTTTAATTGTTTAAAGTGAGTGCGACCTTCGCCGCCACGATAACAGCGCGCCTCCATTGCCATTGCCAATTCATCTGCGCGACGAAAACTTGACAAGAAAAGCGGTACTAAGACCGGTACAAAATTTTTCAGCCGCTGTAACAAATTACCCGTTTCAAAATCTGCGCCGCGTGATTTTTGCGCCTTTATAATTTTGTCGGTTTCTTCAATCAGCGTCGGGATAAATCTTAAAGCTATTGTCATCATCATTGCCAATTCGTGAGCCGGTACGCCGAATTTTGACAGCGGCGAAAGTAACTTTTCCATTGCGTCAGTTAATTTTATCGGCGAAGTTGTAAACGTCAGCAAACTTGACAAAACGATTAAAAGTATCAGCCGCAACGAAATTAACACGCCAAATTTTATTCCTTCGTCGGTAATTTTAAAAATCCAAATTTCTGCCAAAATTTTTCCGTCGTGGCTTACAAAGTGAATTACCATTGTAAATAAAATTATCCACATCAGCGGCTTCAAAGATTTTAAAATTGTAAACGGCGGCACTTGCGAAATTAAAATTAAAAATATCGTCGCGCAGGTTAAAAATCCGTAAGCCGCCGCGCCATCCGCAATAAAAATTAAAATCATCAGCACGAACAGCAAAATTATTTTTGTGCGCGGGTCGATTCTGTGTAAAAATGAATTGCCCGGGAAAAATTGCCCAAAAGTTATATCTTGTAACATTTTTTTAGACTTTACGGGCGTTTTTGGCAAGTCTTCCGCGGGTATTTTTATCAAGAATAGCTTTTCTCAATCGAATTGAAGACGGCGTAACTTCAACAAGTTCATCATCGTTAATGTATTCCAATGCTTGCTCCAAACTCATAATACGCGGCGGTACAAGTCTAATTGCTTCATCTGAAGAAGACGAACGCATATTTGTAACGTGTTTCTGCTTGCAAGGGTTAATGTCAATATCCATTTCACGGGAATTTTCGCCAACAATCATACCTTCATAAACTTGTTGGTTAGGTTCAATGAACATTATCCCGCGATCCTGCAAATTAAAAATACCGTAGCCGGTAGTTGTACCCTGTTCAAACGCAACCAAGCTGCCGCGTGAACGCCCGGGAATATCGCCCTTGTACGACTCGTAGCTGTGAAAAACGTGATTCATAATCCCGTTGCCGCGCGTGCTTGTCAAAAGTTCGGAGCGAAAACCTATCAGCCCTCGCGCAGGAATTAAAAAGTTAATCCGCATATAACCGGCAATTTCTGTCATATTAACCATTTCGGCTTTTCGGCGTCCCAAACTTTCCATTGCAGTACCCATATATTCTTGCGGTACTTCAACAGTTAAATTTTCGATAGGCTCGTACTTTTTGCCGTCAATCATTTTGTAGACAACTTCAGGCTTGCCAATTTGCATTTCGTAACCTTCACGGCGCATTGTTTCAATCAAAATGGAAAGGTGCAATTCGCCGCGCCCGCTAACTTTGAAAACGTCCGCAGAATCAGTTTCTTCAACGCGCAAGGCAACGTTAGTTTGCGCCTCTTTGAAAAGTCTGTCACGAATATGGCGGCTTGTTACAAATTGCCCTTCCTTGCCTGCAAAAGGACTTGTATTGACGCCAAAAGTCATACTTAAAGTCGGCTCGTCAACACGAATACCCGGCAACGCCTCGGGATTTTCAAAATCTGCAACAGTATCGCCGATTGAGCCTTCAGTTAAGCCGGTAAGTGCAACAATTTCGCCCATTTCAGCCTCGGCAGTTTCAACGCGGTTTAAGCCGTCGTAGGTGTAAACTTTGCCGATTTTCGCCTTTTTAGTTTCGCCGTTGCTGATTAACGCCACAATTTCGCCGCTTTTAATTTTGCCGCGCTGCACTCTGCCAATAGCGATTTTTCCAACATAATCATCAGCCTCAAGCGTAGTTATAACCATTTGAAGTGGTTTATCAAAATCGCCCTCCGGCGCGGGAATTTCTTTTATAATCGTGTCCATAAGCGGCTTTAAATCTTTGCTGTCATCGTGAATATTTTTTTTGGCGATACCCGCCTTAGCCGCCGTGTAAACCGTTTCAAAGTCAAGTTGTTCGTCGTCTGCGTCAAGTTCCATAAAAAGTTCCAAAACTTCATCTGCAACTTCGTCAATTCGTGAATCCGGGCGGTCAATTTTATTTATAACTACGATTGGCTTTAATTTATTTTCTAACGCCTTGCGCAGTACAAATTTTGTTTGAGGCATAACGCCCTCGGCAGAATCAACCAAAAGTAAAACGCCGTCCGCCATACGTAAAACGCGCTCCACTTCGCCGCCAAAATCTGCGTGCCCGGGCGTATCAATTAAATTTATTTTAAAGCCGTTGTAAGAAATAGCTGTATTTTTTGATAAAATTGTAATTCCGCGCTCGCGTTCCAAGTCGCCGCTGTCCATTACGCGCTCCACAACTTGTTCATTGTCTCTGAAAATGTGGCTCTGTTTCAACATTGCGTCAACAAGTGTAGTTTTGCCGTGGTCGACGTGCGCTATTATCGCTACATTTCTGATTTTTTCGTTTTTACTCATTCAGCATTTCCTTTCCAATTTCCATAAGAATAACTGAAAGATTTTATCAGCTTGAATTTTGTATGTCAATTTTTTAATATACTTGAAAAAATTGTAACCTTGTGATAATATTTCCCAAAAGAAAGAAAAGTATCGAATATCCATTGTGTAAACACCAAACGAAAAGCCCCGACAGCGAAAGTGAGACATCGCTTAGGGGCTTACGTTTTGCCTTAACCGAGTGAGACTTTCGGTTAGCGGGCGGGATTACCGGTTACCGTTGCTTTTTGAAAAGCCTCTGAAGTTTAGCATAGACGTAATTAGCGACAACGCCGGATGCTACGCCTATAAAGAAAGAAAAAATATCATCCACTGTGAACACCTCCTCTCTTCCGCATTTTCTGGAATTGAGGAGCAACGGCAAGCAGATTATAGCACAAAAATTTTTTGGTACAACATAGACACTGCCTCCAAAATAATGTAAACTGCAAAAAAAGGCGGTGATAATATGAATAAAATTATTTTTAGTGCAATATTTATTTTTTCGCTGATTGTTCAAAGTATCGCAAGCGCGGCAGATTTTAACAGCATAGATTGGAGCAACGCGCCGCGTTTCAACAACAAATCAGATTTTGCCGAATATATCAAGCAATGTGAACAAAATTGTAAATCCTATGTGCCGGTAGTTTTTACCGACGGCTCACTTGTTGAAGTTGATGAACTTTTAAAAATTTCCACTTTGTCACAGTACATTCATTATACTTGGTGGCGTCGCGGCAATGAAAGAGCTATTTATGTTTTGTACGAACTTACTTTTTATCCCGGTACAAAAGTTGCTTATGCTTACCGCACCGGCAACAATTCGATTCTTTCAGCTGAAGAA
>JAFSZS010000011.1 GCA_017455645.1 Selenomonadaceae bacterium
CTGATAAAGTCTGTCAATGTCAATTCCGCCCATTTCAAAACGAAAACTTAACGGTTGATTGTTGCCGGTTTTTTCATAGCCGCGCTCGTGAGGTACGCCAACATTTCTTGCAAGGTAAGCGTCGCCGGTTGCGTCTATAAAATTTTTTGCTTGAATTGCGGCAAGTCCGGCGATAGTTTAAATAATGCAAGTTGTAATTTTATTGCCGGAAGTTAGAGCGTCAACCAAAACGGTATTGTACATAATGTTGACGCCGCTTTCTTCGCACATTTCATCATAAATCAAACTTAAAACTTCGGGATTGTGCCAAACTTGCTTAGTAACTTTGTCATCGTAGTCAATCCCTTTATCAAGCAAGCGTTGTTTAACTTCGGCAACATAAGGCGTATCGCTATTCGGCGCGTGCGTGTCCATAAAAGGATAAACACAGCCCAAAGTTGCAAGTCCGCCGAGTGCAATTCCGCGTTCAATCAAAACAACTTTTGCGCCGTTGCGTGCTGCAGAAATTGCCGCCGCAGTTCCACCGGGACCGCCGCCGCAAACGCAAATGTCAACATTGTAAAGCACGGGGATTTTTTTATTGGAATATTTTACAGTTGTTCCGGAAATTTTTTCAGCCGCCTCAATTTTTGGCGTTTCAACATTGCCGCTAAGCATAACTCCCGCCGTCGTTAAACCTGCAATTTTAAAAAAGTCACGCCTTGAAATTGGAATTTTAATATCCACAAATTAACCTCCAAAAGTTTATTTATCAAAATCGCCGCGTATATCTTCAACCGGCGGCGCAATGGGATAATTTCCACTGAAACAGGCGTCACAAATCGGCAAATTCCCCGCCATTTCGCCTAAGCATTCAAGCGGCAAATATCCCAATGAATCCGCGCCAATGACTTTGCAAATTTTTAATTGGAATTTTAACTTCCAAAAATTAACCTCCAAAAGTTTATTTATCGAAGTCGCCGCGTATATCTTCAACCGGCGGTGCAATGGGATAATTTCCACTGAAACAGGCGTCACAAATCGGCAAATTCCCCGCCATTTCCTTTAAACATTCAAGCGGCAAATATCCCAATGAATCCGCGCCAATGACTTTGCAAATTTCCTCAACAGTACGATTATTGGCGATTAATTGATTTTCGCTGGGTATGTCAATTCCAAAGTAGCACGGGTGATAAAAAGGCGGGCTTGAAACGCGCATATGAACTTCAGCAGCGCCCGCGTCGCGCAACATATTTACAATTTGGTTGCTGGTTGTGCCGCGTACTATTGAATCATCTATCATTACAATTTTTTTACCGGCTACAACTTCGCGCAGGACGCTTAATTTGACTTTGACACTTTGCACGCGCGTTGACTGTTTCGGCTTTATAAAAGTTCGCCCGACGTAAGTATTTTTTGTAAAAGCAATACCGTAAGGAATCCCCGACTCCATTGAATAACCGACAGCCGCCATATTTCCGGATTCAGGAACTCCGACAACCAAATCTGCGTCAACGGGATGAGCCTTCGCCAAAAGTCTGCCGGCAATGATTCTGGACTTTGTAACGCTCATACCGTCAAAAGTTGTATCTGGTCTGCAGAAATAAATATATTCAAAGACGCAGCGCGCCGTTTTATTTTTATCAATCGCCAATTCCATATTAGATTTAATTTTGCCGTTGGGTAAAATCGTCACAACTTCGCCCGGCAAAACGTCACGAACAAATTTGGCGTTAATTGTTTCAAGGGCGCAAGTTTCGGAAGTGATAATATAGGCGTTATCCATTTTGCCTATAACAAGCGGGCGAAAACCGAAAGGATCTCTTGCACCAATTAATTTGCGCGGGCTTGCGATAACCAAAGAATAAGAGCCTTTGACTTTTTTTAAAGCTTTAACGGTTGCCTCTTGTACGGAGCGTGAATGGATTCTTTCGCGTGCAATATGGTAGGCGATAGTTTCAGTGTCGGTTGTAGTTTGAAAAATTGCGCCATTCATAGCCAATTCTCGTCGAAGTTGCGGCGTGTTTACCAAATTTCCATTGTGCGCAAGCATTAACGTACC
>JAFSZS010000138.1 GCA_017455645.1 Selenomonadaceae bacterium
CCTGGACGAAAGATTTGAAAAGTACCAAAAACACTTGAAGTAAGAAAGATAGATGGCAAGCCGTGTGCGATGAAAGTTGCACGCACGTTTTAGAGGAGGGGAAAAAGCGGCGATAACCTCAAAGCCTTACCTATTCCTATAATCTCAAAGCCTTACCTATCGCTATTTGTAAAAGCCGTTCTCGACGCTTACAACAAAATAGTTTGGACGGATGACAGACAAATAATAGAAGTTAACGCCTTTAAGCATAATTCAAATAAGCCGCGCGTTGAATTTGACTTTGAACCTGCCTTGCTGAAAAACTTTAACGCCGGTGCGGATTCCGTTGCTTTTCTGCTAAAGTCAATAGCAAGTGCCGCGGGCGTTCCTCCAGATTTGCTTTTGACGTATCTTACTGATTTTCTGAAAGATTCTAAATTTGTGAAATTTTTCGGTGATGACGCCGCCGCGGCAAACAAGCACTTTGACAAATTGACGGCAAAACTCGGCGCGGAGGCGATTAACTTTGACGCTGAAATTTAAAAATGGCGAAAAGCCGCTCCGCGTCGGCAGTAAAAGCAATTTTGAAGTTTTTCAGTCCGAGGGCTTTTGGTGGTTGAAAATTTCGCAAAATGGAAGACGTACAGCTGTTGCAGTGCTTTTCTTGGTCAGTAAAGATGAAGCGGACTTGACTGTAGCTAATATTCAAACCGCTATTAATCGCGGCAATAAAGCTTTTTATACCTGATAGGCTAAATTTGCTCTGTAAAGCCCGTAGACGCGTTTTGCTTTCGGGTATAGGTAATGTATAGGCGCAGGCTTACAAAGGCATTATCGGGCTTGTAGTGCGTTCATAAGGGGGGGTTGAAGTTCTAATGAAAATCTGCGCAAGGTATGGAAAGAAATTGCTGCAAGGTACGCGGTGCACTTGTCAAAATGAGCGACACAAAACTTATAACGCGGAGCGAAGAGACCAATAAAAAAATAAATTCTATAAATCAAAAGATTTTAGTTGCGTTGGTTAAGGCTAGAACAAACGGAATTGACGAATACTCCCTAGCACAAGAAATTTGGGAAGTAGGAAATACAGTCCATCACATTTACACGATTGACGAAAGACCGGATTTAAAGCAACAGACCCTTTTACTATTTTTGACAGTGTCGAAGGCAAGGAAGGTAAAGAAATTGTTTGCCCGTTTTGCGGCAGTGGTACAGGCAAAAAACATACCGGAGTAACTCCTACAAATAAAAATGGCGTTTGGCTTTACAACTGTTTTGCTTGCGGCAGTTTTCACGGCGATTTACTTTCAATCATTGCCGAGGCTAATAATCTTTCAATAAACGGCGCAGATTTTTTTACTGTCTTAGTTATAGGCGCAAAAATTTTAAATTCCCCCCTTGACAATCCCCCAACATATAAAGGTGGGAATTCGACACCGATAAATAAAAAAACTGCTAAGAAAAAATCTGATGAAAAAATTCCTGTCGTAAAATTTGAAAGACTTGACGAAGCACGGAAAAATCTTTCGGCTTTATTCGCAGATAAGGAAAAATGGCGCGGCTTAGATATTGACATTATCAGCAGATTAAATTGGGGTTATCTGCCGGATATTTATTTTACGGACGCCAAAAAGAAATTGCCCGCCGTTATTATTCCAAATGACAAAGGCGGCGTTTTTGCCCGCGCAGTCGAAGGCAAATTTTACAGGAACAACAACCCTACTGCAACAACAACGCTTAGCGTTCCACATAATGAAAAATTTGATATTGTGATTGTCGAGGGCGCAATTAACGGCGCGTCCATTCTTCAAGCATTAGGTTTTAATCCTGCCTTTAATGCTTATCCTAAATTTGGAATTATCGCAAGCGGCGGCACTTCAGGAAATAAACACGTTTTAGAGCAACTTCAGGAACTCAAAAACGCGGGTAAAAAAATTCGTGTCTTAATCGCCTATGATAATGACAGTCATAAAAAAGGGCAAATTGCCGCCGAAAAATTACTTTCAATGCTGAAGAAATCAGGATTTATCGCCTGTATCATTGACATTACCAAAACTCCAGATTTTGATTTAAACGACGTTTTGCGCGGCGATGAAGGCAAAAAGAAACTTGCTGAAATGGTTAATTCTGCAGTCACACTCGCGCAGGACGAATTAGAAAAAGCAGTGGTTGAAGTTGTTCCCGTTGCTGATTCAGATTCAACAGATAAAGATAAAAATTCGGCAAAAATCGAAGAACTGCAAAAAGAATTGCAGGAAGTTCAAAAAGAGCAAGCCGCCTTTGACGCCGAGAAAGAATCAGCAATAGAAAAATTAAGAAACGTTGAAAATTTTGATTTTGATACTTGCTTTTCAGCTGAAATTGTAAAAGGCGCGGCGTTTGCAAAGCTTTACTCAAAAGAAGTTTACGCCCGCGCTTGTGTCGATATTCAAGCGGCAAATGACAAAGAAAAGTTTTTGAGAAATTGGCAAGGCGCAGTTAAAGAAATGGAAGGCGAAATTTCAAGCCGAGCCGCCAAATTAAATTATCGAATTGCTCAAATTAAATCCCAAATTGCCGCGCTCAAATTTAGTAATGACAATTCGGAGATTATGCAAGGGCTTGAATTTCCTATAGGTTTTAGCGTTTCAAGCGCGGGCGAAATTGTAAAGACTACCAAAGAAGGCGAAATTACAATTTGCCGCGCCCCTGTCGTTATCGCTCAAAAATATTTCGGAGTCGATACCAATTTTTATAAATGGCAGTTAGCAATTAAAAAGTTAGGCAAATGGCAATTAATCCCGCCGTTGGAACAAGCAACACTCGCCGTCGAAAATAAATTAATTCTTGCCGTTTCAAATTTTGGCTTGCCTGTCAACAGCGTTAATTCCGGCGGCGTTGTAGATTATCTTGACGCTTTTTTGGCACATAATGAAGAAAATTTTCCTACAACTTATACTGCGCGACAATTCGGATGGAATAATTTCAACGGCAAAGATTTTTTCTTAGACCCGCGCAGAAATTGTACAGTCGAAGTTGACGGCGTTAATTGCCCCTTCGTTGCTGATTCTACACAAAGTCAATTTGCAAAGTCTTTGATAAACGCAGGAAGTTTAGACGTATGGAAAGAGCTTTATTTCAAAGTCAAAAAATTCCCGCTTGCAAGATTTATTGTCGCCGCGTGTTTTGCCGCGCCGCTTTTAAAAATCTTAAGTCAAAGAAATTTCCTGCTTTACATTTATGGAAAAACTCGCGCAGGAAAAACAACCGCCTTGCTTTTAGGTATTTCTGGAATTGGTAGCGAAAAAATGTTACGTACTTTTGACGCTACAAAAAACGGCTTGATAGGCGCGGCACTTGAGGCTAACGATTATGTTTTTGCCGTTGATGAAAAGCAAGCGGCAGATAAAAGAATAGTGGAACAGATGCACAATCTTATTTATTCGTTTGGCAATGGTACTGAAAGAGTTAAATTACGTCGTGATTCAAGTTTAAGGGAAGTTAGAGAATGGCGCGGCGTTGGTGTAATGACAGGCGAAACTCCTTTAACCGATGATAATGTAACA
>JAFSZS010000139.1 GCA_017455645.1 Selenomonadaceae bacterium
CAGGCGTTGGAAGCCACTCAAAAAGAAAAAACCGTTCAAAATATCAAAGGTACAATCGTCGGCTTGTACTGCCCGCAATATATGAGCAGTTTAAACAGCGTCGGCTGGCACTTTCACTTTGTTTCAGAAGATAAAACTTTTGGCGGACACGTTTTGGGCTTGAACATTAAAAGCGGCACGGCGGAATTTGATAAAACCGCCAATTTTAATATGATTTTACCAAACAATGACGACTTCCAAAATTTGAATTTCGCGCAGGATTTAAGCAAAGATATTCATAAAGCCGAAGTTGAAAGTATGGCTAAATAAATTTGAAACCGGAGGAAAATAATTTGAGATTATATGAAAAAACCGCGCACGAATTGCACGAAATGTTGACTGCAAAAAAAATCAGCGCGTCCGAACTTACAAAAGATTTATTTGCACGTATCGACGAAAAAGAAAAAGATATTGGCGCGTACCTTGAAATTACCCGCGCACAAGCTGAACAAACTGCAGAACTTGTTGACGAAAAAATTTCCCGCGGCGAAAAAATCTCCGCGCTTGAAGGTATTCCTTGCGCGATTAAAGATAATATTTGCACGAAAGGAATTAAAACCACCTGCGCCTCAAAAATTCTTGAAAACTTTGTACCGCCGTACGATGCAACCGTTATCACAAAATTACATTCTCAAAATCCCGTAATTTTGGGCAAAGTCAACATGGACGAATTTGCAATGGGCGGCAGTACCGAAAATTCGGCGTACCACCTTACAAAAAATCCGCACAATTTGGAAAGAGTACCGGGCGGCAGCAGTGGCGGCAGTGCGGCGGCAGTTGCGGCGGGCGAGGCAATTTTTACTTTGGGCAGCGATACCGGCGGCTCCATTCGTCAACCTGCGAGCTATTGCGGAGTAGTTGGATTTAAGCCGACTTACGGGCGCGTTTCTCGTTACGGGCTTGTTGCCTTTGCCTCTTCACTTGACCAAATCGGACCGCTTACCCGTGACGTTACAGACTGCGCGACGGTTTTAAATGCAATTTGCGGTTATGATGAAATGGATTCAACGTCAACTTCAGCCGCCGTTCCCGACTTCACAAAAAGTTTGGTTAATGACGTTAAAAATTTGAAAATCGGCTTGCCCAAAGAATATTTTGTTGCCGGTATGGATAAGGAAGTTGAAGACGCCGTAATTAACGCAACTGAAATTTTTGAAAAACTCGGCGCGCAGATTGTAGAAATTTCTTTGCCGCACACAGAATTTGCCATTGCAACTTATTATTTAATTGCGCCGGCGGAAGCGGCAACCAACCTTGAAAGATATGACGGCGTAAGTTACGGCGCACGCGTTGACGGCGCAGATATTGTCGAAATGTACACAAACACCCGTACCGAAAAATTCGGCGCGGAAGTCAAACGCCGCATAATGATTGGCAATTACGCACTTAGCGCGGGCTATTACGACGCGTACTATTTGAAGGCGTTGAAAGTGCGCACGCTGATTCAGAAAGATTTTACCGACGCTTTCAAAAATGTTGACGTGGTACTTGCTCCGACTGCGCCGACTGCCGCCTTTAAAATTGGTGAAATGACAAACGACCCGCTGAAAATGTACCTGCAAGATATTTGTACAGTGCCGGTAAATTTGGCGGGCTTGCCGGGAATTTCTTTACCTTGCGGCTTGACTTCAGAAAATTTACCAATAGGCTTGCAACTTATCGGTAAGCCGCTCGACGAAGAAACAATTATTCGCGCAGCTTTTACCTACGAACAAACTCAAAATTTCTCAAATAAAATTCCGCAATAGGAAAAAATAAAATGATTAGCTTAAAAGTTTTGGTTGAAGATAAAATTTTGGACGGCTCCAACTTGGAAAGTGAACACGGTTTATCTTTTTACATTGAAACGCCCGCGCAGAAATTTATTTTTGACTGCGGACAAACTGATTTGGCTTGGAAAAACGCTTTAAAGTTGGGCGTTGACTTGCACGGAATTAATTTTGCCGTGATAAGTCATGCACATTACGATCACGCGGGCGGCTTCCCTGCGCTTTTAAAATTTGCCAACTTGAAAAAAATTTACACCGGCAGGAATTTTTGGCTGGAAAAATTTTCAAAGACTGAAGACGGTTATAAATATCGTGGCGCGGGATTTTCTTTTCAAGATTTGGCGCGCCGGCAAATTGAGCAAAAAGTTTGTGACGATATTTTGGAACTTGGCAAAGATTGTTGGCTGATAGGAAATTTTGACACGCGCTATAAAGTTTCAATACCGGAAAAATTTGTGCGCGGCGAAAATAAAATCCCCGACAATTTCGATGATGAAATTTGCCTTGTCCTGCGCGAAGGCGACGGCGTTGCAGTGGTTGTAGGTTGTGCGCACGTTGGAATTTTAAATATCGTTGCAACCATTCAAAAACGCTTAGACTTACCAATTAAAACCGTGATAGGCGGGATTCATTCAGACGATATGAAAATTTTTGCAAGACTTGAAGATTTCGGCGTTGAAAATTTTTATCTTTGTCATTGTACCGGCGAAAACCTTCGCGCAGATTTTGCAACCGGCAGCACTTTAAAAATCGGTTGACACTTTTGCGCAGTTATGAAATAATTACCCCGCTTGCTCGGAGGGCGAGTTATTCATTGGAAATAACAAGCTGGATAAGGCAACAGGTGAAATTCCTGTCCTTATCCGGCTTTTTCAGTTTAAGGGGGAATTTGTTTTGGTACGTCAGAAAAAATTATCAATGTCGGCAATGGTAGTTTTTATAACTTTCATGAACGCCTTCATACCGCTAAGCACAGATTTATATTTGCCCGCGCTGCCGGAAATGGGAAAATATTTTGGCGCAAGTGAATTTCTGGTAGGCTTAACGCTTACAGTTTTTTTCTTTGTCTTTGCGGTAAGCATAGTTTTATTTGGTCCGCTAAGCGACAAATACGGGCGAAAACCTGTACTGATTTTCGGCGCGGCAATTTACACAATTTCTTCAGTAGTTTGTGCGCTGGCGTTTGATATTTACATTTTAATTGCGGGAAGATTTTTTCAAGCGTTGGGCTCGGGCGCGGTTATCACGGTTGCAACGGCGTTAATAAAAGATTGTTTCAGAGGCTCGATAATGTCAAAAATTTTGGCGATAACTCAAGCGTTGGGCGTAATTGCTCCAATGGCGGCTCCAATTATCGGCGGAATTTTATTGACTTTCACAAATTGGCGCGGCGCGTTTTATCTGCTTACATTTTTGGGCGCGGTAAATTTGTGACTTGCGTTTTTATTGACTGAAACTTTGCCGAAAGAAAAACGTTACGCGGGGGAAGTTTTGGCGTCTCTTTCGCTTTTATGGAAATTCGCCAAACAAAAATCTTTTATGTTAATTTTGGTAATGTTTTCAATTTTGGCGGCTCCGTACATGGCTTATTTAAGCGTTTCGTCTTTCGTGTACGTGGAATTTTTCAAGCTGACGGCGCAAGAATACAGTTATCTTTTTGCGGTAAATTCGGCGGCGGCGATTCTTGGACCAATTTTATATTTGAAAATGAAAGACTACATTACCAACTTTCATATGACGAAATTTTGTTTCATTATGGCGGGGATAAGCGGCGCGTTGGTTTTATTTCCGGCACATTCCGGCGCGTTTATATTTTTGCTGGCGTTCCTGCCCTTCACTGTAATTGAGGCAATGGCAAGACCTTTGGCAATGGAAATTTTACTGAATCAAGCAAAGGACAACGTAGGCGCGGCGTCTTCAATGATTAATTTTGTACCTACGCTTTTTGGAAGTATTGGAATGAGTTTAGGCACTTTGCCTTGGGGCGATTTTATCAGCGGGCTTGGAATTATTATTTTGGCGGCAACGGCTATATCTGCGTATATGTTTAGATTTATCGACAAGTTGTAAAGGATTTTTTTCAAGCCAAAGACAATGTAGGCG
>JAFSZS010000140.1 GCA_017455645.1 Selenomonadaceae bacterium
CTTCGGTTACAACTTAAGCTATCTATGACATTGAAAAAAATGCAAGCGATGAAGTCAATCTGCGAACTTTGACAACGCCAGATTCTACAATAAATCAAACGCGTTGCAAGCGGCAGGCGCACGAGAAAATATATATCAAGACGAAGTTAATAATGCAAATGCAACTTTGATGAACCGCGGCAATTTATACAACGCTTTATTTGGCAACGCCTTAAACTTGAATCAGCAACAGGCAAATTTGCAAAATGCTCTGTTCGCAAATCAAATGGCTAAATTAAACGCGCAGGAACAACTTTATAATCAACTTTTCAATAATGCTTATGGAGCTTACGATCGCGCAGAAAAAGCTGTACTTGATAATTACGGCGTAATCAGCGACTTTGAAAAATCTAAACTGGATAACCTTACAAAGGCGGCTGCAAATTATGACCGTTGGCTCGAAAGACTTTTGCAGATTTACGAAGCAGATTATCAGAAAAAGTTTGCAAATATCGATTATGCAAGACAGATTTTTGAAGAAAGAATGCGGCTTGCTCAAATTTCAAATGAAGTTTACGACAGAATTTTTGCGCACGCGGGCAAATCGATGGCGTTGTTATCGGCGGCGCAGGAAGCAGCACAACAACCGGCTTTGCGTTTGTGGAATGCATCAATAGGTTTGAACCAAAGTGCAACCGGTTCATTAGTCGCTTTGTCGAATCAAGGCACGCGCACAACTTCTACCGAGCAACATCAGGGCGGAGGATTTTTGGGCGGCTTATTCGGCGGCTTAACTTCAGCATTTGCGGGCGGCTTAGCGTCGGGTTACAGCGGCGCACTGGGCAACGCTTTATTTAAATAACGAAGGGAGAAATAAAAATGACGACAGAAGAAGCTTTAGAATATCAAATGATGTATCGCAATCCGCAAGGGTTATCGGCACTGAATAACTATAGAAATGCAACATTAGGTTTAAGTATGGCGCAAAATTTAGCTCCTCAAACAAGTTTAGGTTTTTTGCTCGGCAATTTGGGTGGCAATATGATAAATAATTATCTCGCCAACAGACAAGCCGACCAAATTAATCAAGATTATCAAAATTGGAAAAATCTTCAGACAGGGCAAAGACTTTTTGGCAACAATCAAAATTTGCCGCAACAATCACAAATGAAACCTTCGCAAGTTTCCACTTACCAAAAACCTACCTTGCGAGAAATTTTACCAAATTTGGGCAACAATCAAAATTCCGCGCCTCCGCCGTTCAATCCTTCATATAAACCGGTTTCACTTCAAGATTTTACACAATCGAAATTTAATCCTGCGTTGAGGTGGTAACAATGGCAGGGCTTTTTAATTTTGAGCAGCAACCTTACAACATAAACACTTTGCAGGCTCCGGAAAATTCAATATTGAAACAGCCGCCGCAAGAACTTTTCAGTAATAATTTTCAGCAGGAAAAGCCGCCTACTCCAAAATATATGAACGCGCCGCTGGATTATGTAACTGCACAAACTCAAAACACTTTATTAAATTTGAAAGACGCGTGGAACACGGTAGAGCAAAACATAAATTTCAACAACAATCTTTTGGCAAGCGGCAAATTAAATGACAGTTACAAAGAAGCGGCACAGGCTGAAAACGCTTTACTGAAGGCACAGCAAGGCGAATATGCAAAAATGGCAGATATGACGCGCAACACGGCGCACAATTTGGGAATTGATACGAGCGGCTTTAATGCAGATAACACTTTGGCAGAATCACAGCAAGCAATACAATTAAGGACGGCGCAGGAAATGCAAGGCTTGTTGAATTTGAAGCCGGTACAGGCACAACAACTGGACGCCTACAATCAAATGAGAGAGGCGGGCTTAAGTCCGCGCCGCGCAAGGAGAACCGCCGCACTTTTGCACGATGAATTTAGAGAAAATAACGTCAACCAACTTTTGAACGGCTTGCAAAATTACGGCTATGATCCTGACGGTTCGATTAATCAATTCGGGACAATGTTACTTGGCAAATTGACGAATGAAAATCCGTACATTACACAAACTTTAATGAATTTAGTAGCAACGCCGAAAAATGCCTACAGTGAGGCACAGCAAAATTATCGTCAAGGATTGGTTGCCGACAGACAAGACAGAATGCAAGAGCAAAACTTCAGAAACGATTTATTCAAACTCAACGCAATGCAAGATTTTCAACGCGAACAAAACGAACAAGCGCAAGCAAACGCTGAAAGAATGGCGATATTGAACGCCGCCTTAAAAGGAACGGGCGTCGCGCAGGATAAATTAACTCAAGAAATTCAAGGCTTAATGCGAATGGGGCTTGACGAAGAAACAGCTAAGAATCTTTATTTGCGCCAACATTACAGTAACGCGCTTAAATCTTTAAATCCTGACAGCGGAATTTTGAAAGATGAAAACGAATTTTCAAATTTCGCTGATGGTTATTTTGGTTCGATTGAAACTTTTATTAACCTTGGTAACAATGAAGCGGCAAAACAGATGATAGAAGAACTTCAATCACAAATGGCAAGCGGCGAATTTAAGTATGCTACTTCGCTTAATGCAGCACGCGCTAATTATATTTTAACAAGATTAGACAGGTTATCTAAAGTTGCAAACGGCGAAATGACGCTTGAACAATTAGAAAAACTTGAAAAAGGCGCGAAAAATGGACATTGGCAAGAATCAAACTACGATGAAAAAGCAATTAACGAAGCTAAACGAATCGCAGAAGAAGACCGTAAAAAACGTGAGCAAGAAAGACAAGCACGAGAAAAATATGAGCACGGCAGGGACGCTTTAACTTCAACACAACCAATTAATTTTACAGGACAATCGATATTAAGAAATCCTAATCCGGAAAATGTTTGGGAGCGTGGATATTCCGGCAACGGCGGTATTTATGGTTATCAAATAAGTTTTAATCCGCAAAATTAAAGGAGCAGTGAAAATGGCAGAAAAAAACGGACAAAAAGATTGGATGATAGAAAATTGGGAAAAGAACGCAATGACGCCGCGTGAAATGTATAATGCTTCACAAAATATAGCAAAGGCAAGAAAACAAGCTGAAGGGTTGCCGCTTTTTGGAAATGGTTATATAGGAAATCTTGTAGGCGGTGCGGGCAGTTCATTTTTGCGCGGGCTTGCTGATACAGCAGGCTTTTTAAATTTAAATAATGCAGAAAATGTATTGGGCAGCGGCGCAGATTATATTGAAGAAAGACTGCCGACGCCTAAACCTGCCGCTTGGACGTGGGATTATCTTTCTTCGCCTGAAGGCTGGGCGCGTGGAATTGGTAACGTCGGCGGCTCCATAGCGTCAATAGCATTACCTGCAGGCGGTATAGCCTTAAAAGCTCCAAATTTATTGACAAAAGCCGCGCAGGGATTATCTGCATTTACAAGAGGCGGAATTGGCTTAGATACGGCAAAAGGTTTAATACTCGGCGGCTTTACTGTACCAACTGAAGCAGCGATGGAAGGCAGAAATTTTGAAAAAAATGCAATAGCCGCGGGAATGACGCCTGAAGAGGCGCGGCAAAAAAGTTGGGACGTATTTTGGCGAAATATGGGAATTTTGGGGCTGTCAAATACAATTCAAGGCGGTTTATTCTCAAAAGTTTTCGGCAAAGGCAACACGTTAAAAGGACGCTTAGGCGCAGGCGCGGCTGAAGTCGGTATGCAAACTGAAGAAGAATTTTTACAGGAAGCCGCGCAAAACGAATTACGAGGCAAGCCGTATACTTACAATCCTTTCAATTTGGGCAATCCAAAATATCCAGAACAGAATCAAGCCGCCCTTGAGGGCTTTATGGGAATTGCGCCTTTAACCGCGTTAGGCGGCGTCGGCGGTTACGGTTATCATAAATATTTTGGCAAAGATGAAGAGCAAGAATTTGAAAAATTGCCCGCCGGAGCATTTGAAGGGCAATATTGGCGCAAGCAACACGACGGCGTAAAATACGAAGGCGCACAACCTCAAACAATGAAAGCGATTGACACGCTCGGTAAATGGTTTTACGAAAAGACAGGCGCGCCCTTGATTGTAACTTCGGTAACAGACGGCGGAAGTCATAAAGACGGCGAACACAGCCATTACAACGGCTGGAAAGTTGATGTAAATGATTTTGGTAGCGGTATGGAAGGCGCAATTACGACTGAAGACGGCAAGAAGGGCTGGCTTGCTGATGAATTTATAAAGTATGGTCAAAGTCTCGGTTTAGGAATGAATTGGGAGAATGATCATATCGACGTTGCAGTAGACGGCACGCAGTGGGACGGCTTAAGCGAAATTAAAAATTTTGGCGGCTTTAAATATTCTGCCACTGAAAGTAAATCTGCTCCAATGACTAAGGAAGAATTTTTCGCCGCTGTAGCAAGTCAAGAATCCGGCGGCGATTATAACGCAGAAAACGGCAGGACAGGTGCATTTGGAAAATATCAAATAATGCCTGAAAATTGGGCAAGTTGGGCAGAAGAAGCAGGATTAAGCCCTGACGCTCCAAAAACACCGGAAAATCAAGAAATTATTGCTAAATTCAAATTAGGGCAGTACTTTGACAAATACGGCGCAGAAGGTGCGCTTGTTGCGTGGTATGCAGGCGAGCAAAACGGGCAACGCTGGAAAGACGGTAAAGCTGACGCAATAGGCGCAAACGGCAACCATTATTCTTGGGACGCGCCGCAAGGCAACGGCAATGAGCCTTCAGTGCGTGAATATGTGCAACAAACTTTGGGCAGGATTAATTCAAATCCTCAAAATTACAATATTGAAAGTCCGGTCGAAGAAACTGCAGAAACTTCAACTGAAACTGAAACTGAAAAGCAACGCCCTTATTTTGTTGACGAAATTATAAAAGATTTATTCAGCAAAAAAATTGAGCCGAATTTTAAAGTTGAATCGCAAGATAAATTAACTCAAGCTGTTTATGAAGATTTTATTTTTGACAAATTGCAAGATACTGAATCTAAAAGTTTTTTTGAGGAACACCCTGAACTTTTCGACAACGACAACAAATTTGTAGACAATGCTAAAAATCGTGAAACTGTAGCTGAACAATTCGGCGCAGATACAATTAATGACTTTGGACAAAAATTGGTTGCCGACAGAATCGCCGCCATCAGAAATATTCAATCGCCTACCGAGCATTTTACAACAAGCGAAACTACCGGCAAAGACGACGTTAAAATTTTTCATTCGGAGCTTGCAGAATTGCCGCCTAAGCAAACTCAAAAAGAAATTGTCAATCTTGCGTACAGATACGGCGGCACGCCCGACAAAAAAGGAACAGCTTTTAATTTTTCAAACGATGAAGACCGCGCCGCTTTTATGCAGGAGGCAGAAAATTTTATTCAGAATCCTGTACCGAGCAACGCGCCGCCCAAAAATTCAAAGGCGATTGAAGAAATTCTCGCGCAAAACGCCACAACTTTTAACCCTTTCAAAATTAATCCCGTTACAAAAAATATCATTACGCAATTTGCACAGCAAAAATACGAAAAACGCAACACGCCTGAAGGACGCGCCGAATTTAAGCAAAATTTCAAAGGTATGTTCAAAGACGGCACATTTCAGAATACCGCGGCTAATCGTGAAAAACTTGCAGAAATTTATTCTGACGAACTGCAAAATTTTGGGCAAAATGAACTTGACAAACAAATTGCGGAGTATCAAAATTGGACACAACAAACGGCGCAGTCTCAATTTGAAACTTTGCAGGAAAAAATAGAACCTGCGCGAATAAAACTTGAGGAGGCAATAGCCGCCGGAAATGCTGACGCAGTAAAAAAATACGGCGCAGAATATCAAGCACTCGGCGACCAACTGCGGGAAATTCAAGCACAGTTGCAACAGCCGCCTTTTCAACCTGCAGAAAATATTTCTCAAGTGCAGACAGAATTGCAGC
>JAFSZS010000141.1 GCA_017455645.1 Selenomonadaceae bacterium
ATGCTGACTATTACAAAACTGAAATTGACAATTCCAAGCCGAAATATTACGCGCTTGAAATGTTCCCGTACCCTTCCGGAAATTTGCACATGGGTCACGTAAGAAATTATTCAATCGGCGATGTTGTGGCGCGTTATCGCAAAATGGCGGGCTTTAACGTTTTACACCCAATGGGCTTTGATGCCTTCGGTATGCCGGCTGAAAACGCGGCAATTTCTCACGGCGTTAAACCCGGCGATTGGACTTTCAAAAATATTAAAAATATGATTCGCCAACAAAAACAAATGGGGCTTGACTACGATTGGAGCAGGGAAGTTGAAACTTGTCGCGCAGATTATTACCGCTGGACGCAATGGCTTTTTGAACTTTTCTACAAGCGCGGGCTTGCCTACAAAAAAGAAGCGTCGGTAAATTGGTGCGATACTTGCGGTACAGTTTTGGCTAATGAACAGGTTATCGACGGCAAATGTTGGCGTTGCGATAATGAAGTTCATAAAAAAAATTTGGCGCAGTGGTTTTTCAAAATTACTGACTACGCGGACGAACTTTTGAAGGATTTAGAAAAATTACAGGGCTGGCCTTCCAGAGTTAAAACTATGCAGGAAAATTGGATTGGGCGCAGTGAAGGCTTAGAATTTACGCTTGAAGTTCCCGAACTCAACGAAAAAATTTCAGTCTATACCACGCGCCCTGATACAGCTTACGGTATAACATTTTTGGCACTTGCGCCGGAGCATCCGTTGGTTGAAAAAATCTGCGCGACCGCTCCAAATGCTGACGAAATTAAAAAATTCTGCGAAAAAGTACGCGGACAATCTGACATTGAGCGCACGTCTTCAGAATCCGAAAAGGAAGGAATTTTTACCGGCTTTTATTGCGTCAATCCCTTCAACGGCAACAAAGTTCAAATTTGGGTAACAAATTACGTTGTCTTCGATTACGGCACCGGCGCGGTTATGGCTGTTCCTGCGCACGATGAAAGAGATTTTATGTTCGCCACAAAATATAATCTTGAAAAAATTTTCGTTATCGACAATCCCAAAAATCCTGTCGACGAAAGCAAAGGTTATTTTGAAAAAGAAGGCGTGCTGAAAAATTCCGGCAAGTTTACGGGTATGGAAATGCACGCGGCGATTGACGCCATTATTACTGAAACTGAAAAGCTCGGATTTGGCAAGCGTAAAATTAATTACAAACTGCGCGACTGGTTAATTTCTCGTCAAAGATATTGGGGCGCGCCAATTCCAGTTATTTACTGCGATAAATGCGGAGAAGTTTTGGTACCCGAAAAAGATTTACCGGTTTTACTGCCTGACGACGTGGAATTTAAACAGGGCGCACTTAGTCCACTTTCAACAAGCAAAAAGTTTAACGATTGTACCTGCCCGAAATGTGGCGGCAAGGCGCGGCGTGAAACTGATACAATGGATACTTTCATTTGTTCAAGTTGGTACTATTTGAGATACACCGACCCGCACAACGAAGAAAAACCTTTCGAGCGTGAAACTGTAAATTATTGGAGTCCGGTTGACCAATATATAGGCGGAATTGAACACGCAATTTTGCATTTGCTTTACTCCAGATTTTTTACAAAAGTTCTGCGCGACGCCGAAATGTTGGATTATGACGAGCCGTTTACAAATTTGCTTACTCAAGGAATGGTTATAAAAGACGGCGCGAAAATGTCAAAGTCTTTGGGAAATGTTGTATCGCCTGAAGAAATTATCGAAAAATACGGCGCAGATACTGCAAGGCTTTTCATTTTGTTTGCCGCGCCGGTTGAACGTGATTTAGACTGGAGCGATCAGGGCGTTGAAGGTTCTTTCAGATTTTTAAACAGAGTTTGGCGTATTTTGGGAATTTTTGAAAACGCAATTAAAGCCGGTGCAGAAAATTATGACGCTGAAACTTTGACGGATGACGAAAAAACTTTACGCCGTATTTTGCACAAAACTATAAAAAAAGTTACCGAAGACTTGCACGACCGCTTTGCATTTAACACGGCGATTAGCGCGCTTATGGAATTGGTAAACGCCGCGCACATTTTCCAAGACAAAGAAATTAATCCTAACCTTGCGCGGGAATTTGCAAAAAATCTTTTGATAATGCTTGCGCCGTTCGTGCCGCACATTTCCGCCGAATTGTGGAGCAACTTTTTTGAAGGCGACGTTCACAAACAAAATTGGGCGAAATTCGACGAAGCCGCCATTGCTGAAGATACGGTTGAAATTGTTGTACAGATTAACGGCAAAGTTCGTGAACATATTACCGTTGCAACCAATTTAAGCAAGGCTGAACTTGAAAAACTTGCTCCGACCTTGCCGCGCGTTCAAAATTTAATTGGCGATAAAAAAATTGTTAAAATTGTTGCCGTGCCTAACAAGCTGATTAACGTTGTAGTTAAATAGGGAGTAGCCAATAGGGAGTAGGGAGTAGAAAAAACTACCCACTATTGGCTATTTCCTACCCACTATTCCCTATTCCCTACCCACTATTCCCTAATGAGCGACCAAAGGAGCGAATTAAATGGTTGCTGCAGAATCTGATTTACCAATTTTGGATCATTTAACCGAAAGAATGCCCGGCGGCTTTTTCATTTATCGCGCAGATGAAAACGAAGAACTTTTGTACGCAAATGACGTAATGCTGGAAATTTTCGGCTGTCAAAATTTGGACGAATTTAAAAACTTGACGGGCTACACTTTTCAAGGAATTGTTCACCCCGACGATTTGCCCGCCGTTCAAAAATCTATCAAGGAACAAATTGCAACGCACGATAAAAAAATTGACTACGTAGAATACAGAATCACGCGCAAAGACGGCAGTATTCGCTGGGTTGATGATTTTGGGCGTTTCACTCATACCAAAAATTACGGCGATGTTTTTTACGTTTTCATTCGTGATATTACTGAAATGCATTTGGCTCGGGAAGAAAGTCAACGCCGCGAAAAAGTTATCGAAGGTTTAAGCATCGGCTTTACTTCGATTTATCTTTTGAATCTTGATACGGGTACAATGCGCCCTTATCGTCTGTCAACCGGAAATTTTAAGCGGCTTACTCAAGAATTGGGCTTGACTGACACAGAAAAAGTTAGCTGGAAAAAAATTTTGCCGCTGTACGCCGAGCGTTACGTTTTGCCGGAAGACAAAGAAATTTACCTTAAAGAAATTGCCGTTGAAAGAGTTCGTGAAAGGTTGCAGGTTGAATCTTCCTACACCGTAACTTTTCGCTGCAAAAGTGCTGAAGATAAAATTTCTTATGTTGAAATGTACATTGCTCGCGTTGAGGAAGAAAATTTTACCCGTCACGTTGTAATGGGCTATAGAAATATTACCGAGCATTTCAATCAAGCGCGCCGTGAACTTGCCAAAAAAATGAATATGGAAATGGAATTGGAGCGGGAAAAGCGCGCCAATGAAATTAAATCTTCATTCCTGTTTAACATTTCGCACGATATACGAACGCCAATGAATGCAATTATGGGATTTACCGAGCTTGCAAAACTTCATTTGGACGATTCGGCGCGCGTGAAAAATTATCTGAAAAAAGTTGACGAGGCTAACCGCCACTTAATCGCACTGATTGACGATTTACTGGAAATGAGCCGCATTGATTACGGCAGGCTTGAAATTAAATCCGAGCCTTGCAACCTTTCAGAACAAATTGATACCGTGCTTGATATGTTCCGCCCGCAAATGGATGAAAAGAAACTTCATCTTGAGGAAGAATTGGATTTACCGGCGGGCGAAGTTTTTGTTGACGCGCTAAGATTTCGCCGAATTATGGGGAATTTGCTTAGCAACGCGGTAAAGTTTACGCCTTCCGGCGGTACAATAAAAATTTCTGCGATACGCAAACAAATTTCAGATTCCGGCTATGCACGTTATCAATTTTCAATTTCTGATACCGGCGTTGGAATGACTGAAGATTTTATGAAAAAAATGTATGACGCCTTCGAGCGCGAGCACACTTCAACGAAAACCGGTTATATTGGTACCGGGCTTGGACTTTCAATCACGAAAAAACTTTTGGACGTTATGGGCGGCTCCATTTCAGTAAAAAGCAAAAAAGATGAAGGCTCTACTTTCACTGTTGATTTACCGTTGAAACTCGGTGAACATACCCCGCAAAATGAAACGGTTGAAGAATCTGCAACGCCAAAACGTTCCGGCGAACATAGAATTTTGCTTGTTGAAGATATTGAGATTAATAGAATTTTGGCAGAAACAATTTTGAATGAAGCGGGCTTTTTGGTTGAATCAGTTCCCGACGTCTCCGACGCGGTAGAAATTATCAAGAGCCGCCCAATCTGGTATTACGATTTAGTTTTGATGGATATTCAAATGCCCGTAATGAACGGCTACGAGGCGACGCGCTCCATTCGTGCACTGGGCAGGGAAGATACAAATATTTTGCCGATTATCGCCCTAAGTGCAAACGCCCGCGAGGAAGATAAAAAAATGAGTCTTGAAAGCGGTATGAATTTTCACGTTGCAAAGCCTTTCGATATTGCGCACTTAATCGCAACGATTGACGAATATATTTTGACTGACAAAAACTAAAAAATTTTTATATCGAAAAAAAACACCCGCTGAAAATTCGGCGGGCTTTTTTGTTTACAAATTGAAAATTATTTTGGGAGGTGTTAATTTTGGATAAAAAATTGTGGATACGCGAAGAAGAAATTATTGTTTTTAGCAAACAAACTTGACGCGCAAATTTGGGAAGAATTTAATAATCGCTGGGACCGGAAAAGAAAAGATTGTTGCAGTTCGGCAACGGGTAAATCAAAAATTTTTTCGTCGCGCAGTTCTTGCCTCGTACAAAAATTCTTGTTGCATTACAGGATTAAATACCCCTGAATTGTTGATTGCAAGTCACATAAAATCTTGGGCGGCAAGTAACGAAAATGAAAAAACTAATCCGCGCAACGGACTTTGTTTAAACGCCCTGCACGATAAAACTTTTGACAGAGATTTTATTACCGTTACTCCCAATTACGGAATAATTATTTCTGCAGATATTACAGATATTTATGACGGTGCGGCGGTAGAAAAATTTTTCAAATGCTGCCATAAAAGCAATAATGAAGTTGTTTTTGAAAATTATAGGTGAAATTTTTCAAGAATTGACGCGCCAACAATACATTGAAAATATTTCTGCCTACGAAAAACTTTATTTGCTTATAACTACAGATAATAAAGTTTTTCTTCGCGCAGAAGTCGCGGCAGATACGCGGTGAAAATTTTTTTTAAAATTAAAATAAAAAACGCGGTACAAAATTTGTACCACGCAAGAATTTTCGTAATTTGCCCAAAATAGGGCTTCAAATTGAGTCGCGCAGGGTTTTATATTAAAAGCAGTCCGAGCGGCGTGCTACGAGCCTCTCAACGCGCGACAGGCGGGTTTAAATTAGTCGTTAGGCAAATTAATTGGGCGCGTTACGCTGTAAACATCTTTGACGCGCCGCATTTGCGCTAAAATTCGATTCACGTCGTCAGAATTTTTAACTTCTATACCGAGGCGAATTGTTGAAGTTTTATTGCTTTTATTTGGCGCGGCGTGGACGGATTTAATATTCAGATGCAAAGTTGCCGGTACAGCCAAAATTTCAGTCAACGCGCCGCTTTTATCGTTGCAAACAATTTCAATTTCGACGGTGTAAGTATTTTCCTTGGTATTCGCCCAGCTAACCTCAATCATTCTGTCGAGTTCGATACTTTTTAAAATATTGGGGCAGTCGACGCGGTGAACAGAAACGCCGCGCCCGCGTGTAATGTAGCCGGAAATTTCGTCTCCGGGGATAGGGTTACAACATTTGGCAAGGCGCACAACAAAGCCACTTTCGCCCTCAACCAAAATACCGCTGTCAGATTTTTTCTTGCCTTCCTGCGCAGGAATTTTAATTTCTTTCAACATTTCGGAAATATCAGGCGGCGTATTTTCGGCAAGGTCTTTTTTGTGCAGTTCGATAAGTTTTGTAATAATCCCGTTCAAATGTACGGTGTTGTAGCCAATCTGCGCGAGTAAATCTTCTTCGGTGCCGATATTCATTTGGGCGGCGATTTTTTCAAGGCGGTTATCTTTCAGCAATTCTTTTGAGTTGTAGCCGAGTTTTTTCAATTCGTCATTAATGAGTTGTTGACCGTGCTGAATATTTTCCTCGCGGTTTTCACGTTTGAACCACGCACGAATTTTTTGGCGCGTATCACTTGACGCAACTATATTCAACCAGTCACGGCTCGGACCGTTATTTGAACGATTGGTAATAATTTCTACGTAGTCGCCGGTATGAAGTTTATATTCGAGCGGAACCATTTTACCGTTGACTTTTGCGCCGACGCAGTGATGACCAACTTGTGAATGTATCCTGTAAGCAAAATCGATAGGATTTGAGCCCTGCGGCAAATTCAGCAAATCGCCGGCGGGCGTGAATACAAAAATTTCGTCGCTGAAAATATCAATCTTCAATGCCTCAAGATATTCTTTCGGATCTTTAATTTCGCGTTGAAGTTGTACCATTTGATGAAGCCACGACATTTTTTGGTCGGAAGAGTTACCGACTTTGACGCTTTTACCGGATTCTTTATATTTCCAGTGCGCTGCCACGCCGTATTCAGAAATTTGATGCATTGCGTAAGTACGAATTTGAATTTCAATGGGATAACCCAAAACCATTACGGTTGTATGAAGGGAGCGGTAGCCGTTGGTTTTCGGCACGGCGATATAATCTTTGAAACGCCCGGGGATTGGTTTCCAGCGTGAATGAATTATCCCCAAAACGTGATAACATTCTTTAACGTCGTCAACCAAAATTCTAATTGCGGAAAGGTCGTAAATTTCGCCAATTTCCTTGTTGTCGCGTACCATTTTTTTATAAATGCTGTAAAAATGTTTGGCGCGCCCGCTGATTGAGGCGTGAATATCCAAATCGTCAAACTCTTCTTCAATCTGTCTGACTGCTTCAGTAATGTAAATTTGGCGGTCTTTTCTTTTTTGGTCAACGGTTTTAACCAAATTGTAATAAACTTCCGGCTCAAGGTATCGAAGGCTTAAATCTTCGAGTTCCCATTTTATACTTGAAATACCGAGGCGATTTGCAAGCGGCGCGTAAATTTCCAGCGTTTCTCTTGCGATACGTTTTTGTTTTTCTTCACGCATAAATTTTAGCGTGCGCATATTGTGCAGGCGGTCGGCAAGTTTAATCATAATTACGCGAATATCTTTAGCCATTGCGATAATCATTTTTCGGTACGTTTCAAGCGTTTGTTCTTCCTTGAGTTTGGCGCGTTCGGCGTCAACTTTCGACTTGGCGGGGTCTTTTTTCTTAACCAAACTGATTGGAATTTGTCCAATTTTTGTTACGCCGTCAATCAGCAGAGCCACTTCATCGCCGAACATATCTTTTATTTCGTCCAGTTTGAAAAGTGTATCTTCTGCCACGTCGTGCAAAATTGCCGCGGCTATGGTTGTATCGTCAAGTTGCAGTTCAGTCAAAATTGCCGCCACGTTCAGCGGGTGGTTTATGTACGGCTCGCCGCTTGCCCGCGTTTGTGTTTGGTGCCCTTCCTTTGCCACGAGGTAAGCGCGTTCTATCATATCCAAATCGGCGTCCGGCTGATAACTTTTTACCGCTGCGATTATCGATTCTATTGTTACCGGTTTTTTGTCTTTGTCATTCAAGTTGGCGCACCTCTTTTTTCTATTCTAGGTTTTTGTTATTTATAAATATACTTTTCTTTTTCCAAAGCAAAAAAGAAAAGTATCAAAAGAAAAGTGCTTTTTCGCCCGCCGTACTGCCATCACGGCAGTAACCGGCGGCGGCGTCCATCCTTGGACGCCGTGTCTTTGTTTTTATACAAAAAAACACTTCAATTTTTTATAAAAATTTTATATTCCGGCAATTCTGCAACCAACTGCCAATTTCCTTTTGCCAATTCTAAAAATTTGAGTTCAAAATTTTTTTCTACCACAGCTATAACTTTTTCAGCCGGTAAATCTTTAAAATCTAAAAAAGGCATTACATTTGTTGTTGTCCATTTCATTTCTGCCGGTTTCAATTTTGCAATTTTTTCAGTCTCTTCAAGGCGGTAAACTGTCAAGCCGCTGTAAAAAACCAGGCTGCCCGCGTACGCTTGCCCGTAACTTACCACGCAAGTTTTTTCATCTGCCAAAGGTAAAATTATTTTAGCAGTTTCCTTGTGAGAATTTGTTTCACAAATCGGCAACGCCACAAAAATTCCCGCCGTGAAAAATACTACCATTGCCGCCGCTATTCTCTGAAAAATTTTCTGCCGCTCTGAAAAATATTCGCCAAACAAAATCGCTATAGGCATCATATAAGGCAAAGTGTACGTCGGATATTTTGTTGCAAAAGATTGAAAAACTACAAAAACAGTCGCTGCCCAAATTATTAAAAATCTCCTGCGCGAATCCAAAGGCGGCAATTTTTTTATTCTGATTAAAGCTAAAAGCCACGGGAAAAATCCTATCAAAAAAACTACCGCGTAATAATACCAAACGTCGTATTGCGGATGTTCTGAAACTGTCGCCCGCAAAAAATTATGCACGCCGATAAAATCTGTCAAAAATTGTTGCCCGTGTATCAGGTACATTGGCAAGTACCACGTCGAAATTATCGCCAGCATTATTGCCGCGCCCTTTAAAATTTCCAAGCGCAGTAAATATTTTAAATCGCGTTGACTGATTAAAAATAAAAAAATTATCAAGCCCGGCAGTAAAAAGCCTATTGGACCTTTCGTCAAAACTGCCACGCCCGCCGCCGCAAATGCTACATATAAATATTTCGGATTTTTTTCGGTGTAAGATAAAAAGAAAGTCATCAGCGTTGTTGAAATTGCACAAAACAGCGTCATATCTGTAATAATGGCGTGCGCAATGTACCAATATTCGGGCGAAGTTGCCAAAATTACCGCCGCCGTAAATCCAACTTGCTTATTGAAAATTTTTGTTGTAAAAAAATATGTCAGAAAAACGCCCGCGGTTGCGAATACCGCCGGAAAAAATCTTAGCGCAAATTCATTCACGCCAAAAATTTTGTACGCCAATAAAATTTCCCAATAAAAAAATATCGGCTTATCATACCAAAAATTTCCGTAGATTCTGGGAGAAAAATAATCGCCCGCCTGCAACATTTCTTTTGCCGTCAGCGCGTAGCAATTTTCGGTCGGGTCTGTTACCGGTATTAACCAGTTGCAGAAAAAAAACAGTACCAAACATAAAAAGATTAAAGTTTTATTTTCCATTCAGTCTAAAGGTCCTCGAATTTTCCAGATTGCGCCGTTTCGACGCGGGCATTTCAAAAGTCAGATTGTCGTTAAGTTTCAAAATTCCAAGTTCCATAAAAATATTAATCGCCGTGAACATTTTTTGAACTGAAAGGAAATTTTTGTTTGAGCTGTTAAATTTTTCGGTAAGCGCGGGAATGTTGAAAATTTTTGCAGTGTCAGCTTTTAGAAATTTATAAATGTCAGCCAAAAATTCCCGCGTCAAAATAATTTGGTCGCCGCAGTGAGGCGCAATATCTTTCACAAAACATTTTACAAAAGTTTCGCCGTTCCAACTGTCAATCGAAGGCTGAAAAATAATATCGACAGGCGATTTTTCAAGCACGTTTGCAAGATTAGCCGCGCCGAATGAAACGGCTTTTACATTTTGATTTTCTGCTGAATCTGCGCGAATTACAAAACTTAAGTGGCTTTTATCTGCGCCGATGATTTTTACAGCGTCGCAAAGTACATTTCTACAAGCCAAAACTGCCTCGGGGTTGCCAATTCCGCACGGCTCGATTTTCTCAAATTCTTCAGCGGTTTTTAAATCAATTTGCGCGGGGTGTACAAGTGCGTCAATTTCAACAACGGGCGGAAAATCTTCATCTGTCAAATTTTTTCTAACGTATTCATCAAAGCGGCGTTTAAGTTCGGGGATTTTTTTAGTTGGAATGGAAAAGCCCGCGGCTTGCGAATGCCCGCCGTAATTCTCAAATAAATCTGCCATAGTGTCGAGAGTATTTTTAATGTGAAGTGCGGGAATACTTCGACAACTGCCGCGGGAAATTTTTTCGCCGACAGAAATTATAATTGTAGGCAGTGAATATTTTTCTGCAAGTTTTGAGGCAGTCAAGCCGATAATTCCGGCGTTCCAATTTTTATCTGCAACAACGAGCGTCCAAAGGTTACCGCCTTTTTCGTCGCGCAGGATTTGAAGTTTTTCTTCAGCCTGTACAAAAATTTCACGTTCAATTTCCTTGCGTTCAATATTGGAGGCTTCGAGTTCCGCGGCAATTTCGGCGGCTTTTTGTTCGTCGTCGGTAGTCAAAAGTTCCACGCCGATTTTTGCAGATTTAAGACGCCCGACAGAATTTAGGCGCGGCGCAATTTGAAAGGCAACATTTGACGCAGAAATTTTTTTATTTTCAAAGCCGGAAATTTTTATTAATTCTTTCAAGCCGATGCAATTTGTATCGAACATTTTTTTCAAGCCGAGTTTAACAATTTTGCGATTTTCGCCGGTAAGCGGCACAAGGTCGGCAACAGTTGCAAGTGCTACAAGTTCAATATCGTTTGTGTATTCAGAAAAAGGTACGCCTTCCAATTCCTGCGCGAGGGCTTGAGCGATTTTAAAGGCAACGCCCGCGCCGCAAAGATTTTTATCGGGGTAGTTGCAAATTTCTTGGTGCGGGTCAATAACCGCTACAACTTCGTCGGGGTTAATTTTCTCAAGCGGGGGGAGGTGGTGGTCGGTAATTATAAAATCAATCTGCCCGGCAACGGCTGAAATTTCTTTGGCGTTGGAAATTCCGCAGTCAACCGAAATTAAAAGACTTGCGCCGCCTGCGATAATTTTTTCAAGTGCTTTAACGTTTATACCGTAACCTTCGGAGCGGTCGGGAATGTAATATTCAACATTTGCGCCGTAATTTCTAAGTGCGTGCGTCAAAAAGGCAACGCCGCTCATTCCGTCAACGTCATAATCGCCATAAATGCAAATTTTTTCTTCGCCTTCAATCGCTATAATAATTCTGTCAACGGCGTCTTCCATACCGCTCATTAAAAGCGGGTTGTAAAATTCCTGCGCCGTTTCTGCATTCAAAAATTTTTCTGCTTCAGCCGCGTTTGTTATCCCGCGATGAATTAAAATTTTTGCTGTTAATTCGCTGATACCGACTGCCGCCGCAAGTTTTTTTACCTGAGCCGCGTCTTCTGCTTTTATTTGCCAAGTTTTATCCATTGTGAACTTCCTTTTTTATAGCCAAGTTGTTTTGCCTTTGCAAAATCGACTTTAGCTTTATCTTTTTGTTTAGTCAATTTATAAAATTCTCCGCGCATTTGGTATGCCGGTGCATAATTTGGTTCAAGTTCAATAGCTTTATTAAAATCGGCAAGTGCCTTATCTCGAAATATATCAAATTCACACAAAGGAAGGTAACAGATTCCGCGCCCTAAATATGCCGGTGCTAAATTGGGATTCAGTTCAATCGCTCTGTTGCAGTCATCCAAAGCACTGCCTGTTTTTTGAAAAGCAAATAAAATACTCGCACGATTAACATAAATTTCCGCACGATTGGGATTTAATTCAATAGCTTTATTTAAATCAGAAAGTGACTTGTTATATTGTCCTAAAAAAGCATAAGCTATTCCGCGATTGTTATAAGCATCTGAATAATTGGGATTGAGTCTAATTGCTTCATTGTAAAGTTTTAATGCCCCTTCATGGTCTCCCTTTTCGGCAAGTGCCACACCTTCATTAAGTTTTTGTTCAGCTAAAGTGTTTTGGTTTTCTTCAGCTTGTACAACCGGCATTAAATCAAAATTATAAAAATTCGGCGTAAATGTAAAAGCCCCGACAGCCAACAACGCCGCTAAAAGTTTACGTGAAATTTTTTTACCAAGCATAAAAAATCCCTCCTTGCAAAATTATTTTTTCCAATTTCTAAGCGTCAACCACAATGGACCCGCAATGAAAATTGAAGAATAACAACCGCTGATAAAGCCAATCGTCAGGGCGAAGGCAAAATCTTTTGTCGTATCGCCGCCGAAAAAGTACAGTGCAAGCGTCGTAAACAGGCAAGTAAAAACCGTGTAAAAGGAACGCGTCAAAGTTTGGTAAATCGAACGATTAACAATTTCTGCAACGTTGCCGCCGCGTCTGAAGTGCAATTTCAAATTTTCTCTGATTCTGTCAAAAATAACAATCGTATCGTTAATTGAATAACCAACGATAGTAAGCAACGCCGCAACAAATGACGAATCAACCTGTTTCTGCGTGAAAGAGAAAACCGCCAAAACTATTAAAATATCGTGAATCAGCGCAATTACCGCCGAAATACCGAATTTAAATTCAAATCTGTAAGCAATGTACAAAATTATCAGAATCCACGAAATTACCAAAGCCATTACCGCGTTAAAAATCAATTCGCCGCCAATCGTCGCTCCAACTTTTTCTTCGCGCAGGACTTCATAATTTCCGACGCTTGATTTTATTCCCGCCATAATTTCCTTGCGTTGGTTTTCTTCCAAATCAGTTGTACGAATCATTACATTTGTTGACGCGGCAACGTCCGAAGTATCGCCGGAAAGTTGAATTGTTGCGCCGTCTAAGCCGAACGGGCGCAGGGCGTCACGTACTTTTGAAATTTCTACCGCGTTTTCAAATTTTAAATCTATAATCGTGCCGCCGGTAAAGTCAATCCCAAAATTAAAGCCGCGCGTTACCATTGAAATTAATCCCGGAATTATCACAATCAACGAAATTATAAACCAAATCTTAGCGCGTCCCGCAATGTCAAAACTGGGCATTTATTTAGCCTCCTTGCAAAGGCGACAAATCGGAGCGTTTGCTGTCGAAGAGTATAAAACCGGTTGCGCCGTGAATATTTTTATTTCAAAAATTTTTTTGTAATTTTTAATTTCAAAGTCGAACATTTATTTAGCCTCCCTTGGGTCAAAGAGCATGAAGCCGGTTGCGCCGTAAATGCTCGGACTTTCAAAAATTTTTGCGTTTACCATAAGTTTCAACATGTACTGCGTTAAAGTTATCGCCGTGAACATACTAAGCAAAACGCCTAAGCCCAGCGTAATTGCAAAGCCGCGAATGTTGCCCGTACCAAACATAAAAAGCACAAACGCCGCAATAATTGTTGTGGTATTTGAGTCAAGAATTGTTGTGAAGGCGCGCTTAAAGCCGTTATCCATTGCAAGCCGAATACTTTTTCCAAGTCTAAATTCTTCCTTGAAATGTTCAAAAATTAAAACGTTCGCATCAACCGCCATACCTATTGATAAAATAATTCCCGCAACGCCCGGCAAAGTTAAAGTCGCGTCAAGTGCTTTTAAAATCGCAAGCAAAAGTAATGTGTACGCCATTAACGAAAAATCGGCGATAAAGCCGCAAGCGCGGTAAAACAGCAACATAAAAAGTAAAACCGCCGCAATTCCAACTACAAACGCAAAAACAGATTTATCTTTTGAATCTTGACCGAGTGAAGGTCCAACTGTACGCGTTTCAATGATATTAACTTTGACAGGCAACGCGCCGCTGCGAAGTAAAACCGCCAATCTTTGTGCCTCTTCCAAATTTCTTTGCCCGCTGATTTCTGCGCGACCGCCCAAAATAGGTTCACGTACAACAGGATCAGTCAAAACTTCACCGTCCAAAAGAATTGCAATTTGTCTGCCAACATTGGCAAGCGTGGCGTCGGCGAATTTTTTTGCGCCTTCGTCAGAAAATTCCAGATTGACAACGCATTGATTATTTTGCTGATTCATTGCCGCCTGCGCGTCTTTTAAATCTGTACCGGTTAAAAGCGTGTTGCCGTCTTCGTCTTTAAATTCAAGCATTGCAGTTTTGCCGATAGTTTGAATTGCCGCGTCAGGGTCTTTAATTCCGGCAAGTTCGATAATTACGCGGCGTTCGCCCTCGCGCTGTACTATTGGTTCAGTCAAGCCGAGTTCATTAACGCGCTTTTCCATAATTGAAACGACGCGCTGCATTGCGTCATCGTCAACTTTTGCAATGTCAGTATCTTCTGCCTCCAGTACAACATGTGTACCGCCTTGCAAGTCTAAGCCCTGCCGAATTGATTCAGCCAGCGGGCGTACAAAAATCACAAATAAAGCCAAAATTGCCACTAAACACGCCAGCAATTTTGCAAAAGCATCTTTTCTCACGAAAATTTAGCCCCTTTCGATAATTTACGCTAAAATATACTACATTATCAATTTTAAGGCAAGGCGGCGATTTTTCACTGTCAACTGTTGAAAATCGATTTTAAGGCGGGTCAAAAACTTTTTTAATATAAAGTATCGTGAAAGAGTCAATCAACGCGTTACGGGCAATTCTGGAGCGTTTCACGGGTATAATTTTTCAACTGTACCAAAAAATAAAAAAGCAGCAGAGACATTCTCCGCTGTTTAAATTTTTACAATTCTTTTTTCGGTAATAATCATGTCAACTTTGAAATCGTGCGGCTCATTGGGCACGGCGTCGACAATTTGAAAATCGTAGGCAAGCGCAATTTTTTTGGCGTTGACTGCGCGGGGTAAAAATTTATCGTAGTAGCCGCCGCCGAGTCCCAGCCTGTTAAATTTTAAATCGAACGCCGCGCCCGGTACAATGACGCAATTAATTTTTTCCGGCTCAATGATTTTTCGTAAATCTGCGCGAACAGTCAAAATTCCAAATTCGCCCATTTCCAGCGCGTCAAAATTCGGAACTTCAACGGCGCACATTTCGCCCTTGCCAATGATTAGTGGTACTACTAAAATTTTTTTACTGTTGAGGGCGTCGACGAAAATTTTTTGAAGTTGAACTTCTTCAGTCATAGAAACGTACGCCATTATAATTTTTGAACTTTGATAAATTTCCTGCGCCAAAAATTTTTTTACAATTTCGTTGCTGAAAGTTTGGCGTTCAATTTCGGTTAAAGATTTTCGCCGCGCCCGCATTTCTCGCCGCAGTAATTTTTTGTATTCGATAATTTTTTCATTCATTCTACAGTTGCCTTGTTTTCTTTTTCAACAATCGTACTTACCGCGCCGCGCCCAATTTCTATTGCAACATTTTCGGCGATTTTTAATTTCAAAGTTTCAGTGTAAATTTCTTCAATCGTGCCGTAAATCCCGCCAATAGTTATGACACGCGCCCCAACTTGTAAACTGCTCAACATTTTATCGCGCTCTTCACGCGCCCTTTTCTGCGGTTTGTACAGCATAAAATAAAAAATAAACAACATAAACAGAATTGGCAGCCAACTTATCATTGACGCCATTGCTTCTTCACTCAATTTTTAATCCCCTCTCGTAACTGTTGAAAAAATCTGCGCGAAAATCGCTGAATCTGTCTTCAAGAATCGCCGCTCGCATATCAGCCATAAATTTTTGCAAGTAGCGCAGATTGTGCAAAGTTAAAAGTCTCAAGCCGAAAATTTCTTCAGCGCGTACCAAGTGGCGAATGTAAGCGCGGGTAAAATTATTTTTGCAGGCGTAACAATCGCAATCATTTTCAAGCGGCGAAAAATCTTCAGTGTAGCAAGAATTTTTCATAACTAATCTACAGCTTGCCGCAGTTTTGGGACTAACCATCGCCATACCGTTACGCGCAACCCGCGTGGCAAAAACGCAGTCAAACATATCAACGCCGCGCATTACGCCTTCAAGCAAATGGTCGGCAGTACCAACGCCCATTAAATACCGCGCCTTATTTCCGGCAAAAATTTTGTTGAAATTTCCAGCATTTCATACATAGTTTTTTTATCTTCGCCGACGCTTAAGCCGCCAATCGCGCAGCCCGCAAAATCCATACCGCCTATAACTTTTGCGCTCTCTTCGCGCAGGTCTGCAAACA
>JAFSZS010000142.1 GCA_017455645.1 Selenomonadaceae bacterium
CCGGCGGCGCAATTTCTGGGATTTGCAAAAATTTTCAAGCCCAATTTTTCTTGACGTGAATTAACGGCTTCAAAAGTTTTTTTGTTCATATAAACTTCGCCGCGAATTTCAAAATATTTCGGCGCGTCAACAAGTTTTTGAACAACATCAGAAATTACGCGGGCATTTTCTGTTACGTCTTCGCCCAAAATCCCGTCGCCGCGGGTTATCGCCTGTACAAGTTCGCCGTTTTCATATCTTAAAGCTAAAGACAAGCCGTCAATTTTTTCTTCGACGACAAATTCAACTTCGCCGAGTTTTGAAATTGTATCATTGACAAAATCTTCAACTTCGGCGCGGCTGAAAACGTCTTGCAGTGATAACATTTGTACATCGTGCCGAATAATTTTTCCGGCAGTGCGGCGCGCAGTACCGCCGACCATTTGAGTTGGTGAAGTTGGCGTGATAAATTCGGGGAATTGCGCCTCAAGTTCTTTCAAGCGGTTTAAAAGTTTGTCGTATTCATAATCTGAAATTTCGGGCGCGTCATCGTCATAATATTTTTTATTGTGGTGTTTAATTTCTTTGCGGAGCTGAATCAATTCCGCCTTAATTTTTTGAATATCCATAATTTACACCTTGGAAATTGGAGCAACAGAGGCTTTAATCTTCTTTTCGCCAATTTCGGGATTTGCAAAGTTAATAGTCAAAATATCCTTGTCAACCGCCATAACAGTACCGACGCCCCATTTTTTGTGATTGACTTTATCGCCGACTTGCCAATTAACGGCGGCGGCAGCTGAAATTTTGGCAGGCGTAATCATTGAAATATTGGAATTTTTGGCGGCAGTTTTTGCAGAATTTTTGGCGGCGTCAATAGTTTGTTTGAAATTTGAAACGGGCGTGCGCTCTGAAAAACTTGACATAACTTCAGGCGGAATTTCTGTAACAAATCTTGAAATGTGCGCTTCATAGGTACGCCCAAAAGTCCTACGTTCAGACGCCGCGGTAATGTACAATTTTGTTTTTGCGCGCGTCATTGCAACGTAACAAGCGCGGCGTTCTTCCTCAAGTTGCGCAGTAGAAATCATTGAATTTGAATGCGGCAAAAGTCCTTCTTCAGTACCTACCAAAAATACCACGGGAAATTCAAGCCCTTTAGCCGAGTGAATCGTCATTAAAGAAACGCGGGAATTTTCTTCATCAAGTGAATCAATATCAGCAACCAATGCAACGTGATTCAGAAAATCTTCAAGGTTACTGCCGGGGTTAGCTTCGTCAAATTCTTTTGTACCGTTGACAAACGCGCCCAAATTTTCAACGCGGGCGATATTTTCCTGTTTATCGCCTTCTTCGCCTTCGGTAAGCGCGGACAAGTAGCCGGATTCTCTAAGTACGGCTTTAACCAGCGCGGTAACTTGCAGATTTTTTTTGGCAGACGAAAAATATATCAGCATTTGCGCAAATTCATTAAGTTTTTGCTTACATTTGGGCGTAAGCAGCGGCACTTGCTCCAGTAAAGCCCGCGAAGATACAACTTCAAAAATTGAAATATTTCTTTCGGCGGCAAAGGCGCGCAGGCGTTCAAGATTTATTGGACCAATCCCACGGCGCGGCACATTAATTACACGCAAAAAGCTTATATCGTCACGCGGATTTAAAATCAAACGCAGGTACGCCAAAATATCTTTAATTTCTTTGCGCTCATAAAATTTTATCCCGCCAACAATTATGTAAGGAATATCAGTTTGCATAAGTTTTTCTTCAAAGGCGCGGGATTGTGCGTTGATTCGGTAAAGAATTGCAATTTCGCCGTATTTGAAATTTTCATTCGCAACAAGTCGGCGAATTTCTTTGGCAACAAAATTTGTTTCGGATCTGTCAGAGGCACATTGAATAAAAGTAACTTTGCTGCCGGTTTCGTTTTCAGTCCAGAGAATTTTTTCCTTACGCTGAATATTTTTTTCGATAACGCCATTTGCCGCGGCTAAAATATTTTTCGTGGAGCGGTAATTTTGCTCCAACTTAATAACGGTTGCGTCGGGATAATCATTTTCAAAATTTAAAATGTTTCTTAAATCTGCGCCACGAAAAGCATAAATGGATTGGTCGGAGTCCCCTACCACGCAAATATTTTTGTGTTTGGCGGCAAGATATTTAGTCAAAATGTACTGCGCCAAATTTGTATCTTGGTACTCGTCAATCAAAATGTATTTGAAACGTTCCTGATATTTTTCCAAAATTTCGGCGTGTTCACGGAAAATTTTTACCATTACAAAAATTAAATCGTCGAAATCAAGCGCGTTAATTTCAATCATTTTCTTTTCGTAAAGTTCATAGACGTTGACAAGTTGCCTTTCAAAGTCATTGGCATCAGCTTTATTGGCGATAATTTCTTTGAACTTGGCGGCGTCGATTAATTTATTTTTTAGTGTTGAAATAGCGTTGGCGGCGTGATTAAATCTTTCTTCGTCGAGGTTTAATTTTTTGATACATTCGCTTAAAATTTTTTGCGTGTCAACAGTATCGTAAATCAAATAATTTCTGTGATAAGTGCCGGTAGCTTCAATTTCGTAGCGTAAAATTTTGGCGCAAAAAGAATGGAAAGTGCTTAACCAAACTTTTCTTGCAGTTTCGCCAATCATTTTTTCTGCGCGAGACTTCATTTCGTTGGCGGCTTTATTGGTAAAAGTTATCGCCAAAATGTTTTCCGGATTTATGCCGTGCGCCAATAAATTTGCAATTCGGCAGGTTAAAACTTTAGTTTTGCCGCTGCCTGCGCCCGCAATTACCAACAGCGGACCTTCAAGGCAATTTACCGCCTCTTTTTGTTGCGGATTTAAGCCCTTGAAAATTTTGTCTTCATTTTCCAAAAATATTCCCTCCGTTTTTAGGGAATAGTGGTTAGGGAATAGGGAATAGTTACTACTCACTACCCACTACCCACTACTCCCTTAATTAGTTGCGTAAAACTTTTTTAAGTTCTTCCATAAGTTTTGGAACGTCGATAGGTTTTGCAATGTGCCCGTTCATACCGGCTTCAAAGGCGGCTTTTCTGTCTTCGTCGAAGGCGTTTGCAGTCATTGCCAAAATTGGAGTTGCGGCAAGTTTTTTATCGGGCAAATTACGAATTGCCGCCGTTGCCTCGTAGCCGTTCATTACGGGCATTTGTACATCCATTAAAATTACGTCAAAATAACCGTAGCCTTTATTTTTCAAAGTTTCCACGGCGTCTTGCCCGTTTACTGCAGTTTCAACTTCAAAGCCGCTCATTTCCAAAATCGCCGTTGCAATTTCCCTGTTTACGTCGATATCATCAACCAGTAAAATTTTTTTACCGGCAAGGTCTGAAATATCCTCATGGCGTTTTTCAGTTTGAAGTTGACGCCCGACCGCGTTTAACAAAGTTTGGTGAAGTTCGGAGCGAAAAACCGGCTTATTGCAAAAAGCATTGACGCCCGCTTCCAACGCCTCATCTTTCACGCTAACCCAATCATAAGCAGTCATTAAAATTACAGTTGGTTTATCACCGACAATTTTGCGAATTTGGCGCACAACTTCAATACCGCCCAAATCCGGAAGTTTCCAGTCGATAACGTACAAGCCGAATTTTTCGCCCATTTCGCCGGAATGTTTAGCACGCAGTACAGCCTCTTTGCCTGAAAGTGTCCAACTTGGTTTTAAGCCGAATGACGATAACATTTTTGCAACGCCGTCGCAAGCGTCAAAGTCATCATCGACAATAAGCGCGCTAAGGTCTTTCAATTCTTCAATGCTGAAATCTTTATCGTCGTCCTGCGCGATTTTAAAATTTGCGGTAACAATAAATTCTGTGCCTTCGCCGGGCGCGGTAACAACTGAAATTGTGCCGTGCATTAAGTCAACAATTCTTTTTGTAATTGCCATTCCCAAACCTGTACCTTGAATCCCGCTGACAGTTGAATTTCTTTCACGAGTGAACGCCTCAAAAATCGTTGCCGCAAATTCCGGCGTCATTCCCATACCGTTATCTTTAACGCGAATTTCATAATTGCCATAACCGGCAGGCGCGCCTTCACGTTGAGAAATTTTTACAAAGATTTTCCCGCCGGCTTGCGTGTATTTAATTGCGTTGGATAAAAGATTCAGCAAAATTTGATTCAGCCGCAATTTGTCGCAGATAATATTTTCATTGGTAACGCCGACCGCGTCCATAAAAAGTTCCTGCTGTTTGGCTTCAGCCTGTCCTATTATGATTGTGTTTAAATCGTGCAAGATTTTTGGCAAGCTGCAAAGTGATTCATCAAGTTCAATTTTGCCGCTCTCAATCCTCGACATTTCCAGCACGTCATTAATCAGAGAAAGTAAATGACTTGACGACGCCTTAATTTTTGCAAGATAATCGCTGACTTTTTCCACGTCTGTAACGTCTTTCATTGCCAAATCAGTAAAGCCGATAATCGCATTCATTGGCGTTCTAATATCGTGACTCATTGACGAAAGAAAGGCGGTTTTGGCGCGGGATTTTTCTTCGGCGGCTAATTTTTCTTTTTCAAGTGCGGAAAATTTTTTGCCTGTTACTTTTTCTGTGTAGTTGACGAAAATAAAAATATCTGCCAAAGTCAATCCCAAAAATATTGGCACTTTCAAAATTACACAAATTAAAAATAACAGCGGGAACGGCAGAATCATTAACATTTGCCGCTCGGGAAATTCTTTCAGATAAGATTTTAAAAATAAAAAAATTTTGAACGCACAAGCCGCCAAAATTCCCCAGCCTACATTTTCGACAAAGTTATTTTGAGGAACAAAAAAGCTTGTCGCGCAGGTTGCAAAGTACGCAAGCTGAATCGTCAAAATTTGCGTAAAAGTTTTTTGCAGGACAGTTTCATTAAAAACCGTCAGCTGCTTGTGAATCAAGATTGAAACCGCCGCCATACAGAAGGCATTGGAGTAAATTTGATTTAATTCCATAAAAGTCCGTCCTTCCGCCTGCGACAATTTAGGGAGTAGGGAGTAGCCAATAGGGAGTAGGGAGTAGTTACTGTTCCCTACCCACTATTCCCTAGTTCTGAATGTCAAGGTACAAAGTTTCGCCGTCGTCAAAAGTCAAAGAATCCGGCGCAATGTCAAGAATTTTTTTACCGTTGAGAATTTCGCCAATTTCCACAATTAAATTTTCAGCGTCAGAAATTTTTTCCTCGTCAACAATTTTCTGAAGAATTGCAGATTTTTTATCGCCGATAATTGCAGTGCCGCGCAGTAAAAATTTTATTGCAGGTTTAGGCGGCTCCTGCGCGACGACGGGCGGCGGCGTAATAATCACGGGCTGCGCAGGAAGCGGCGGCGGCGTTTCAATTTCGATTTTTTCTTTTGGCGGAACTTTGAACGGGTCGAAAACGTACAGCTCATTAGAATTTGCGCCGAGTACCGCAGTAATATTTTCATTGACTTTGGAATTAAATTTGACGGGAACAATTTTTTTATTTTCGTCAACCGGTTTAACATTTTCGACGGGCGCGGGATTTTCTGCAACGGTAACTTTTTCGCCGCCGGAATCTTCACTGAAAAATAAAATTAACAAAAAAATTGAACAAATCCCAAGTAGCGTAAATCGAATTTTATTTTCTTTAATTTCTTTAAGGTCTTTTTGCCAAAATTTTTTGAGTTCGTCGCCAAACATTATTTTTCCTCATATGAAAAACTTATAGAAAATTTAATCTTAGAATAATTGGCTTTTTTATTTTTTAAAAGGGAAGCCTTGCCGCCCAAGGATGGCGGCACCACCGGTTAATCGCAGGATGCGATTACGGCGGAAGTTTTCTTTCTTTGCCGGGCGTTGCTTTCTTTTTGAAAAGAAAGAAATGCCGTATTAGATAAAAATAAAATTTACTATTTATTTTCTAAAAGTTGCAACGCCGCGCCTACAAACGCGCTGAAAAGCGGGTGCGGATGATTCGGGCGAGATTTTAATTCGGGGTGGAATTGACAGCCTACAAACCACGGGTGAAGATTTTTATCAAGCTCAACAATTTCAACCAAACTGTTATCAGGCAAAACGCCGGCTATAACCATTCCCTTTTCAGCAAAAATTTCACGGTACTTGTTATTGAACTCAAAGCGGTGGCGGTGGCGTTCCTTAATTTCTGAAGTTTCATTATCGCCGAAATAAGCCGCGGCAGTAAAAGTATTGGGCGTAACTTTGCAGGGGTACGCGCCGAGCCGCATTGTGCCACCCTTGTTGATAACTTTCAGCTGTGAATCCATCAGCGCAATTACGGGATTTTCGGTTTCAGAATTAAATTCGGTTGAATTGGCGTCGGCGAAGTTGCAAACATTTCTTGCGAACTCGATAACCGCGCACTGCATACCTAAACACAAGCCGAGGAAAGGAATTTTCTTTTCACGCGCAAATTTTATCGCTTTAATTTTTCCTTCAACGCCCCTGTCACCGAAGCCGCCCGGTACTAAAATTCCCTTGCAACCGTTAAAAATTTCTTCCAAGTCAATTTCCGGCGACTCAATTTTTTCTGCGTGTACAAATTTGACATTTACCGCGGCTGAATTGTAAATTCCCGCGTGGTGCAACGCCTCAACAACCGAAATGTAAGCGTCGGGCAACTCTACATATTTTCCAACTACCGCAATTTTTATCTTTCGCGCAGGATTTTTAATTTTGTAAACCATACGCGCCCAATCTTCCATTTTTGCGGGCGATTGCGGCAGGTTTAATTTTTCCAGTACAATTTTATCAAGCCCTTCATTTTGCATAATCAAAGGAACTTCATAAATTGTTGACGCGGTACGATTTTCAATAACTGCATCTTCGTCAACATCGCAGAAAAGGGCGATTTTCTTTTTCATTTCGCGGGAAATAGTTTGCTCGGTGCGACAAACCAAAATATCAGGCTGAATACCAATGGCGCGCAATTCTTTAACGCTGTGCTGTGTAGGTTTAGTTTTCAGTTCGCCCGCCGCGCCAATGTACGGAATTAAAGTAACGTGAATATACAGCGCGTCATTTTTGCCGACTTCCTTTTTGACTTGCCTAATTGCCTCAAGGAAGGGCAAAGATTCAATATCGCCGACAGTGCCGCCAACTTCAGTAATAACAACGTCAGCCTTGTCAGCTTCTGCAACGGCGTAAACGCGGGATTTAATTTCGTTGGTAATGTGCGGGATAACTTGAACAGTGGAGCCGAGATAATCGCCCTTGCGCTCCTTGTTTAAAACTGTCCAGTAAACTTTGCCGGTTGTGGTGTTGGAATTTTTGCTAAGGTTAATATCGATAAATCTTTCGTAGTGTCCCAAATCTAAATCTGTTTCCGCGCCGTCCTCGGTAACAAAAACTTCGCCGTGTTGGTAGGGACTCATAGTACCGGGGTCAATATTTATGTAGGGGTCGAATTTTTGAATTGTAACTTTAAGCCCGCGACTTTTTAAGAGCCTGCCAAGTGCCGCCGCAGTTATGCCTTTACCGAGTGAAGATACTACTCCGCCCGTCACGAAAATATATTTAGCCAAGAAAATTTCTCCTTCGTCTTTTTTAGGGATTAGTGGATAGTTATTAGGGAATAGTGGGTAGTGATTAGTGGGTAGTAAAAATCTATTCCCTACTCCCTACTCCCTATTCCCTAGAATTATTCTTCGTCAAGTTTTTCAATTTTGGCACGAGCCGCGCCGCGTTTTTTGACTTCCGGCGGATCCCATTCAGAAAGTCCCCATTTGCCTTCGCCTTTGTATTGAAAGCGGCTGTCCATATTAATCATTGTGTAAACTTCAGAAATTGCCGCGGCTTCATTTTGCAGCAGTTTATTTTTTTTATTGAGAATTTCCAAAATTAAATCTTTGTAATGAATAGGGTTGTCTTTGCCGGAATCAGTCAAAATTTGGTAAGCCAAATCTACTTCAGTCATATCTTCAAAATTTTTAGCCATAATTAACCTCCAAAAAAATTAAATTTCGCCGCCAAAATTTTTAAGTGAATCGATGACAACGACGCAATCAGATTTAACATTTTGCATAACGAAAAGCATTTTAGCTTCAGGAATTGCAACGCAGCCGCCCGTCCAAGGTTTTTTATCGCCGAAACAGTGCAGGAAAATTGCAGAGCCTTTACCCGCCGTGCCGTTTTCATTGTAGCTGATATTCAAGCAGTAAATGTAGTGCGGGTTGTAGTCAATAATATGTTCGCTGTCAGCGGTGTTAAGCGCGGGAAAATCTTTGATATTTACCATTTCGTTGTAATGAAAATTTGAATCGCCGCTCCAGTAAATATTTTCGTCAACTTGAGTGTAGGGAAGGCGGCAACCGGGATCTGTGGCAATTCCAAACGCCTTTGTAAAGTGAAAAATTCCAACGGGCGTTTTGGCGTCGCCTTCTTTAGTTTTGCCGAGTCCTTTTTTGCCGATAAAGCCGGGCGTTGTCATAATTTGTTGCCAATCGCCGTTAATTTTTTCGTGCATAGAAATCCAGGCGGTAGTTTTTTCGCCGACCTGCGCGACGATGAAAAGTTGAGTGGCAGTTTTGGCGGCAGGAAGATTTTTAACCCACTGCGGCGATTGTTCAGCCGAAACTTTGTTTACCAATAAAAAACTCACCACCAAAATTAATGCAAAAATTTTTTTCAACATTGAAAATTTCTCCTACTTTATTTTTTTAGTGGAATAGGGATTTTTAATTTCCCTGTATCCCTATACCCCTATACCCCTATACCCCTACATAGAAGTTGGAGCAGAAACGCCCAAAAGATTCAGCGCGTGCTTAATTGTATGTGCGGTAATTTTTACCAATGCAAGCCGCGCCTGCGCGAGGGAATTTTCAACGCCAATAATTCTGCAGTCACGATAAAAGCTGTGGAATTGCGCGGCTAAATCGTAAGCATAACGAGCGATTCTTTGAGGCGCAAATTCCAGCGCGGCTTTTTCAATTTCGGCGGGATATTCAAAAATTTTGTTGATTAAGTCAATTTCAGAATCAGTTGTCAACAAATTAAAATTCGGCGCGTCAACAACTTGCAAGTTATTTTCTTCAGCTTGACGAAAGATACTGCAAATTCGGGCGTGCGCGTACTGAATATAATACACGGGATTTTCACTGCTCTGCTTTTTGGCAAGGTCTAAATCAAAATCAAGTTGACTGTCGATGGAGCGCATAAGGAAAAAATATCTTGCCGCGTCCGTTCCAACTTCTTCCATAAGTTCGCGCAGGGTAATACTTTCGCCGGTACGTTTGGACATTTTGACAAGTTCGCCGCCGCGGTACAGTGAAACCATTTGCAAAAGTAAAATTTTTAATTTATCGGCGTCAAATCCAAGCGCACTCATTGCCGCCTTAACTCTGCAAATGTAGCCGTGATGATCCGCGCCCCAAAGATTTATCATTTGACTGAAGCCGCGCTCAAATTTATCTTTGTGGTAGGCAATATCAGCCGCAAGGTAAGTTGGTACGCCGTTTTCACGAATAACAACGCGGTCTTTATCATCGCCGTATTTTGTGGACGCAAGCCAAAGTGCGCCGTCTTTTTCGTAAATTTCGCCGCGTTCTTTTAAAACTTTTACCGCGTCATTAATTTTGTCGGGGTGCAAAGTTCTTTCACTGAACCAAATATCAAACTCAACTTTGAAATTTTTTAAATCAGTTTTGAGTTCGGCGAGTTTATCGGCGTAAGCAAGATTTTCAAGAATTTTGAGGCGTTCACTTTCAGGCAAGTTTAAATATTTATCGCCGTCACGTTCAATAATTCTGTTGGTAGTGTCAAAAATATCTGCGCCGTGGTAGCCGTTTTCGGGAAATTCAATTTCTACGCCGAAATGTTGAAGGTAGCGGGCGTTTACAGACTTTGCAAGATTTTCCATTTGGTTACCGGCGTCGTTGATATAATATTCACTTTCAACATTGTAACCGGCGGCACGCAGGATATTTACAATCGCTGAACCTGCCGCCGCGCCGCGCCCGTGTCCAACGTGCAAAAGTCCCGTAGGATTTGCGCTGACGTACTCAATTTGAATGGGAATATTTTTTTTGTTGGGAAGTTGCCCGAAATTTTCCAAGCCGTCAAAAATATTTTTCAACTCAAAATAAATTACGTCAGGCTTCAGATAAAAATTCATAAAGCCCGCGCCCGCAATTTCTATTTTATCAAGCCAATCTGCCGAAATTCTGTTTTTAATTTCTTCGGCAATTTTTTTTGGAGCCATACGAAAAATTTTGGCAGACTGCATTGCAAAATTGGTAGAAAAATCGCCAAATTCTTTTTTCGGCGGCACTTCCAAAGAAATTTCCGGCAGATTATCGGCGGCTTTAAAAATACCTTCAGAAATTGCCGCGTCAACCGCAGATTTTACCGCGTCGATAATTTTAATTTTTACGTTCAAAATTTTTCCCCCTGTAAGAAAATTTGCTATTACGCTAAACACGCCGCCCTTTTTTGACGGCGCAAAATCTTTCTAAATTTTTTTGGCAATTATACAATGACGCCGCCTTAATGTCAAAATTAGGGATTAGGGATTAGGGAATAGGGAATAGTGGTTAGGGAATAGTGATTTGTGGTATAATTGGAAAAAATTAATTGAGCGGTGTTGAAATGACGATAAGAAAAATAAATCTTGAGACAGACAGGGAGCGCGTCGCCTAAC
>JAFSZS010000143.1 GCA_017455645.1 Selenomonadaceae bacterium
AATTATCTTTTGTACTACGCGGGCGTTGAAAAATTGTACGTGCGCAACGAATGGGACAGCATTATTTTTTTTGCACTGGAAAATAATTTGAGCGTCGAAGAAACCAACGAACTTTTGCACGATTCAAACGAATTGCCGCTTCTCGGCGATTTAAATTAAAAATTTTCCTGCGCGGTAAAGTTTTTTTGCAGATTATGTGTTATAATGTTTTCATAAAAGGGAGGCGTTTACGCTATGCAATTTTACGAATGCGATATTACCTTCAAAGGTTCAGAAAAAAAATCTATCCTTTCAGTGATGAGCAGGGTTGCCAAACGAAATTGGGGCGATGAAATTATTCAAGATTTAAACGAAAATTTTTTGGAATTGCAGGAAGATATTGCAATTCTAATTTACCGCGCCAAAATTATCGAGTCAAGGCAAATTGGCGAATTTTCCCTAGTCATTGCTTCAGATTTTTTGCAAAGAATTACCGACGCAAATTTAATTAAAATCTTGGAAAAAATTTTTGCCGAAAGTCGATACGTCTTTGAAAATGTAACAATAAAATCAATCAAAGAAGTTACACCGCTGCAAGTTCAAAAATGTATTTCAAGTGCCGAACAAGCAGATTTTTTAACTTACAGGACACGTTGGGCGCGCGGCAATTTGAATCAGCACGAAAATTTTTCACTAAGCTACTACAACAACGACGAATTTAAAATTGAAGAAAAATTATTGGACGACAAAAAACTTTCACTCGCGCAGGCTCTCAAAAAAGCAAAAAAATTAATGGCGGATAAATCTTTCATTGAAGAATTGCAAAGAATTTATTCAGCTGAAAATCCCAAAAAATTCTGCGGTCATCCCGTGCATTACAAATTATCTGCAAAAAATTCACAGGGCGCAAAACAACTTGCAGATTTACTTTGCCGCGCCCTGTACGAAAACAAAAGATTAATCGGGCGTTGTTCCGGTTGCATTTACGAAATTACCGAGGCTTGTTATCGTGAACCTGACTTGGAAAGTATCTTTGAACAATCCGCCGGCAATACGATAATTATTGAGTTGCGCGGCTCCAAAGACGAACATAAAAATTACGCGTCCTGTTATGAAGAAGTTGTAAATTTCTTTGAAGAACTTATCAAAAAAAATCAGCAGAATACACTTTTCATTTTGGTTGAAACTACGGAAAACCCCGGCTTTGCTCCAAAACTTATTCAAACTTTGCAGGAAGATATTTACCTTGTCGAAGTCAGCGAAGGTACAGGCAACCGCGTCGAGGCTTTAAATTATCTGAAAGATTTAGTTAAACAAAACAAAGTCAAAATTGAAGACAGCGAACTTGAAAATTTATTGGGCGATAAAAGCACTTTTCGCCCTTCAGACCTTCATAAAATTTATGATTCAATCCTGCGCGACAGTTTGAGAAACAATACTTACACCGCCTACAAAAAGGCAAGCCGCTTAATGCTTGTCAAAGATGAAATTATTGGCAAAGATGCTTATCAAAGGTTGCAGGAAATGATTGGCTTGACAGAAATTAAAACGCTTATCAATCAGATAATCGGCAACGCCAAAATTCAAAAAATCCGCTCCGAGGTAGGCTTGGAACAACAAAAAACAAGTATGCACATGGTTTTTACCGGCAACCCCGGCAGTGCCAAAACTACCGTTGCAAGATTGTTGGCAGAAATTTTGAGCAAGGAAGGTATTTTGAAAACCGGCGAATTTATCGAGTGCGGTCGCGCAGATTTAGTCGGTAAATACGTCGGCTGGACTGCGCCTGCGGTTAAACGTCAATTCAAACTTGCACGCGGCGGAGTGCTTTTCATTGATGAGGCTTATTCTTTGGTTGAGGATAAAGAGGGACTTTACGGCGATGAGGCAATTAACACAATCGTACAGGAAATGGAAAATCACCGCGATGACGTCATTGTAATTTTCGCCGGTTATCCCGACAAAATGAAAAAATTTTTGGAACGCAATGAAGGCTTGCGCAGTCGAATTGCCTTTCACGTAGATTTTCCGAATTACAACGCCGAGGAACTTTTACAGATTCTTCAGCTTATGGCGAAAAACAAGGGCTTTTCGTTGGATACCGAAATTGAAAAAAAATGCCTTGAAATTTTTAAAAAAGTTTACGGCAAGCAAGATTTCGGCAACGGGCGTTTTGTCAGAAATTTGTTGGAGCAGGCACTGTTGAAACAATCTCAAAGAATTTTGACTGAAAACGAAGGCAAAGAAATTGGGCGTGCTGAACTTTTGCAACTCAAGGCAGATGATTTTGATGTAAATGTTGTTTCACAGTACAGCGGCGGTAAAACTAACATTGGCTTTAAAACAACAGTTTAAAATTTATTTTCTGAAAATCAAAAATTCGGCTTTAGTAAAAATTTTTAAAACATACAAAAAAAGCCTCGCACCGGATCTGCGCGAGACACTTTTTGAAATTCCCCAACATCTTGGGGAAATTTTTTTTTACGGAATAGAAATTATTTCCAATCCCTAATCCCTATTCCCTATTTCGCCGCTAAAGAATTTACGTTAGTTTTGTCAATAATCATCGGCGTGCAAAGGTACGCGGGAACAATTTTAACGCCGTTGTTGTAATTGGTAACGTCATTAATATCCGGCTGCGTTCCTTCGACAACCGCCTTAATCATACGAACACATTTAGCCGTTAAAACGTCGGGGTCTTTAGAAATAGTGAAAGTTTGCTTGCCCTGCCTGATACGCTCGAACGCCGCGGGGTCGCCGTCAAGTCCGGAAATGACGGGATAAGATTTACCGGCTTTTTCCATTTCGTCAAGAATTACGCCTGCAATATCGTCATTGGGGCTAAGTACAACATTCAAAGTTTCGCTGGTGTAAAATCTGTTCAAAAGGTCTTTGATACGCGGGCGGGCGTTTTCAGAATTCCAATCTGCAACTGCAACCTGTTCAAAAGTATTTTGCCCGGAGCGGCAAACAAGCTGTCCGTTTCTGAAATACGGCTCCAAAATTTTCATGGTGTTTGCAAAGAAAATGTGCGCGTTTTTGTCAGTTGGAGCACCGGCGAAAAGTTCCATATTGTAAGGACCTGCGCCGCTTTTCAAATTTAACGCCGCCTCGATATATTCGCCCATACCGTCGCCTATTGCGCCGTTGTCAAAGCTTGCGTAATAACTTACTGCGTCTGTATTCAAAAGTATTCTGTCAAACGCAATGACGGGAATATTTTTCTTTGAGGCGTCTTGCAAAACGTCAACGAACGCTTCAGAGTCAATCGCTCCAATTACGATACAATTTGGATTTTTGGCGATGGCGTCTTTAACTTGTTGCTGTTGCTCTGCGACCGTTGCCGAAAATTGCATGTCGATTTTAAAGCCTTCATCTTCCAAAAGTTTTTGAAGTGAATCACCGTTGCGTTGCCAACTTGAAGTGGTATTTGGAAAACAAATTGCAACCGTGCGCACTTCGCCTGTTGAACTTGAGCCGCAACCGCTTAACGCCGCGGCGAAAATTAAAAGCAAAGTCGCGCAGATTATTTTGGCAAATTTCATTTTAATTCACCTGCTTTTAAATTTTAAATTTAGCGACAAATTGTAACAGCTGATATTTTCAAAGAATCGTCATTAATATTTGTTGGTTACAGTGTCTATATTGCTTTTGTCGACAATTAAAGGCGTGCAAAGATACGAAGGAATAAACCTTGTGCCGGAATTGTAATTGGTAACGTCGTTAATATCGGGCTGCGTTCCTTC
>JAFSZS010000144.1 GCA_017455645.1 Selenomonadaceae bacterium
CTTCTTTTACTCTATTGTTTTGCTGATTCATGGTATTCTTTCTCCGTGTTGACGTTCCAAATATTAGATTTATCTGTACTGCCTGACAAAATATTTTTTACCGTTTCAAAGGAAGTGCACATTGAATGATCCAGATTGTTGTAGCGGTGTTGCCCGTTTCTTCCCACGCAAAATAAATTTGGTATTGTATTCAGATATTCGCGCAGGTCTTCAATTTGCGCGTAAGTGTCGAAATACGCGGGATAAGCTTTTTTTACTCTTTCAACGTGATAATCTTTAACTTCGTCAACCGAATCAATCAGTTTCATTTTTACCATTTCTTCAAAGGCGGCGCGGGCGAAACTTTCGTCAGATTGGCTCCACATTTCGTCGCCTTCATTACAAAAATATTCAAGCCCCATCCAAACTGTATGCTCAACATCTTTGACAAGATACGGCGACCAGTTGTTGTAAACTTGAAAACGCCCCATTTTTACGCTTTTATCGTGAACATAAACCCAATCGTCGGGGATAATATTTCCTACAGTTTTAATTGCGGTTTCATTTTTTAAGTTAAGTTTATTCAAAAGTACGCCGACAGTCATATAATCGCGGTAGGGAAGACCGGCGGCAATGTCAAAAAATTTTTTTGGTACATCGTTCATACCTACAACCAAATCTTTAAGCGGCATTGACGAAATTAAAAAATCGCAGTCAAGAAATTCAACCGCGCCGTTTCTTTCGTATTCTACGCCGATAATTTTATTTTCTGCGTTCTTGCGAATTTTTATAACTTTTGAGTTCATAATAATTTCGACGCCGTTTTTTTCAGATTCGGCGGCGGTAACTTCCCAAAGTTGACCGGGACCAAGTTTTGGGTAGGCAAATTCTTCAATCAAGGAAGTTTCAACTTTGCGCGGCGAGGTATGAAAAACTTTGCCCAACATATTTTTTAAAATTACAATGATTGAAAGACCCTTGACGCGTTGTGCGCCCCACTCCGGCGAAATATTTTTTGGATGACGCCCCCAAAGATTTTCGGTGTAACTTTCAAAAAACATTGAGTACAATTTGTAGCCGAATCTGTTTACGTAAAAATCTTCCAGTGATTTTTCTTGACGCTTGAAAAAAGTACTTTTTAAGTAGCTGAAGCCTACTTCCATTGTTGTCAAAAAGCCCATATTTTTTAAAGTTGCAAAGTTCAAAGTAATTGGGTAGTTAAAAAATTTTCTGCGGAAAAAAATTCTGGAAAGGCGGTTTCTTAAAAGCATAACGCGGTCGGTATTTTCGGGATTGGGACCGCCTTGCTTGACGCCGCAATTTTTACCGAGTGTAACATAATCTTTTGCCGGCGTTCCTTGAGTCGGCATCATTTTTTCCCACCAAGCGTTGACTTCGGGAACTTTTGAAAAAAATCTGTGCCCGCCCATATCCATTCTATTGCCGTTATGCTCGACGGTGCGTGAAATTCCGCCGAAGCAGTTACTTTCTTCTATTACAGTTACTTTATACTCATTTGGATACTTTGACAGTTCATAAGCGGCGGTAAGCCCTGCAGGTCCCGCGCCTATAACTATTACTTTTTTCAAAATTTATCACACTCCAATATTTAATTCTGGGGAATTTTAGTATTAAAAAAATTTCTTGTCAACTTATAGACTTTTAGTAAAAATAAAAAAGCCCGTCAATACTGCGCGGGCAAAGGTAAATTTTTTTTAATTTTTAAATTTTTAGTTTTTAATGTTGTGAATCGTTTGGCGAAGTTTTGTTTCTTTAATCAGCGTGTCGAAACATTCGCCGGCAAGATAAGACGCCGTACCTAATCTGTTGTAAGTGTTGTTAAAACTGCGCGAAGATTTTTTGTCAATCAAATTGCCGGTGCGTTTATCGTAGACAATCAATTCTGCAGAAACGGAACTTGCAAGGCGGCTCTCAAAACTCAAATTGGAAGGCGAAACTATTTGCGAATATCGACGCAGAATCGGGCAAATAACAATATCCGCTCTAATATCCCTTGCCAAAGTTTTTACCGCGTCAGTCATTTTAGATTTTTTATCTTTGACGTACATTTTCTGCCAAATATTTTGAAGAGCTTGTGCAGAATCGTTCGGCGGGATATATTCGGCAACTTTCAAAGTTTGATTCAGCGGGATATTAACCACGCGGGCAAATTTAGTTTCAAGCGCGGCTGAAGTTTCGGCGTCTAACTTGTTATGCTGGATAATTATTGGCAGGCGAGCAATTTTTACCGGTCTTGCCATTGCCACTGAACTTAAACATACAAAAGTCAGCAGTAACAAACTCAAAAATTTTTTCACTTTTAACAATCCTTTCTATTTTTAGTTTTTAAATATACTTTCTTTTTTCCAAAGCAAAAAAAGTACTAAAGCGCACAATTCGTTTGAGCAAGTGCAAAAGCGGGCGGCATTTTCTCCCTATCCACTATTCCCTATTCCCTAACCACTATTCCCTAAATTAAGTGCCTCTTGCGCGTTAAGTGCGGCGTCCATCCTTGACGCCTCTTTTTTTTAGTTTATGTTTTGTGCAGTTTAGTTTTGCCTGAAAAATTCAGAAATGATAATTGCCGCGGCTGTTGCCACATTCAAACTTTCGGCGCGTCCCGTCATTGGTATGTAGATTTTTTTTGCCGAGTTTAAAATTTCGGTTGATACGCCCGTTGCCTCACTGCCAAAAACTACCGCTGATTTATTTTTAAAGTTGTGATTGTAATAAATTTCTGCCGTCGAATCCAACGCCGCCGCCAAAATTTCTACGCCGGAATTTTGCATTGTCAATAAAAAATCTGCGCGAGTCATTTTTACAACGGGCAAATTAAAAATTGCGCCCATCGACGCCCTTACAACTTTTGAATTGAAAATGTCAGCCGAATTTTCCAGAATCACCACGCCGCAATTAAACGCCTCCGCCGTTCTCAAAATTGTTCCCAAATTTCCCGCGTCTGATACCGCGTCAAGTGCCACGATTAATTTTTTCTGTAAAATTTCTTCCACGGTAAAAATTTTTTGGCGGCAGATTAATATTATTCCTTGCGGCGTTTTGGTATCTGAAATTTTTTCAAAACTTGCCGCCGGTATTTCGTACAAAGTCGCGCAGGTTTTAATTTTTTCGACAAGGCGGGCGGCGCGTTCATTTTTCAAAAAATCTGCCGTGTAAAAGCCAAATTCGATTTCGCTTGCCATTTCGCACAATCTTAAGCCTTCAGCCACGAATAATTTTAATTCGTCACGGTACTTTTTTAATTTTAATTTTTGGGCGATTTTTAATTTTGCTGTTGACATTTTAACCTCTGATAAAATTTTTAGTTCTGCCGGTTGACGCCGTTATTTCGTGCAGTGTCGCGCAGGTTTTAACTTTTTCGACAAGGCGGGCGGCGCGTTCATTTTTCAAAAAATCTGCAGTGTAAAAGCCAAATTCAATTTCGCTTGCTTTTCAGTTTTAATTTTTGGGCGATTTTTAATTTTGCTGTTGACATTTTAACCTCTGATAAAATTTTTAGTTCTGCCGGTTGCCGCCGGTATTTCGTGCAGTGTCGCGCAGGTTTTAACTTTTTCGACAAGCCAAGCCGCGCGTTCATTCTTCAAAAAATCTGCAGTGTAAAAGCCAAATTCAATTTCGCTTGCTTTTCAGTTTTAATTTTTGGGCGATTTTTAATTTTGCTGTTGACATTTTAACCTCTGATAAAATTTTTAATTCTGCCGGTTGACGTCGGTATTTCGTACAACGTCGCGCAGGTTTTTATTTTTTCGACAAGGCGGGCGGCGCGTTCATTCTTCAAAAAATCTGCTGTGTAAAAGCCAAATTCAATTTCGCCTGCTTTTCAGTTTTAATTTTTGGGCAATTTTTTTTGCTGTTGACATTTTAAAACATTCGCTCCTAATTGAACAAAACTAATTTTTGTTTACGCATATTGACATTAAGCAAAATTGCAATGGCAAAAATATTCGTGGTAAGTGCGCTGACGCCGTAACTCATCAAGGGTAATGGTATTCCCGTTACAGGCATTATTCCGGTTGTCATTCCTACATTTACCAAAACGTGAAAGGCAAGCATTGAAGTTATACCGACTGCCAAAAGTCGCCCGAACATATCGCCCGCTCTTTTCGCAATTAAAATCCCGCGCCAAAGTACAATCAAGTACAGCAAAAGTAAAACTACCGCGCCTATAAATCCAAATTCTTCTCCAACTACCGCAAATATAAAATCTGTGTGATTTTCCGGCAAAAAGTTTAATTGACTTTGTGTACCTTGAAAAATTCCCTTGCCAAATAACATTCCCGAGCCTATCGCAATTTTAGATTGTATAATGTGGTAGCCGCTGCCGAGCGGGTCAACATTCGGATCTAAGAAAACTGTCAAGCGCATTTTCTGATAATCTTTCAATACAAAATTCCACAAAATTGGAAAGGAGGAAACGCCAGCTATTGCTATTCCGATTAAAAATTTCCAGCGAATTCCGCACGCTATTACCATTCCAAAAAATATCGCCATAAATACTAAGGAGGTTCCCAAATCCGGCTGCTTCAAAACTAAAATGAAGGGTATTCCAATGTACACTGATATTGGTATTAAGTCGCGCAGGGTATTTAAGTCGCCGAATTTTGCCTCAAGTACCGACGCCATACAAACTATCATTATCAACTTTGAAAATTCTGAAGGCTGAATACTTATTGGTCCAATTTGAATCCAGCGTTGCGCGCCAAGTGCCGCGTGCCCGAATAACATTACCGCCAACAACATTACCAAATTGAATATGTATAATTTTTTTCCGTACTGTTGCATTCCTCGATAATCGAATTGCAGAAAAAGCGCGGCAAGTGCTATATTCATCAGTGAAAATAATCCTTGCCTTTGCACGTACCAAAATCTGTCTTCGCTCGGCGTGTTAATGTGCGTTGCACTGCTGATTATTATTAAGCTGTATATTATTATCGCCAATGACGCAATTAACAGCGGGTAGTCAAGGCGTTTCAAAAAGCGTTTTCGTTCTTCTGTCATTCTCGGCAAAAATCATCACTCCTTGCGCGGTATAATAGCAGATTTTTTTTCTGATAACAACAAGAAAAAATTTGCTTGACAACTTAAAAATAAAATTGTATACTACGCGGCGTTGGGGACGTAGCTCAGCTGGGAGAGCATCAGGTTCGCAATCTGGGGGTCGAGAGTTCAATCCTCTTCGTCTCCACCAAAATAACGTGGCGCTATCGTCAAGTGGTTAAGACACCGCCCTTTCACGGCGGGTTCGTGGGTTCAAATCCCGCTAGCGTCACCATTTTTTTTGCAATAAAACTTTTGTGCGGTTCAAATCCCGCCAGAGTAAATTTTCCTGCTCGTCAAATTTACAACCATTTTTTTTTGTAATAAAATTTTTGCGCGGTTCAAATCCCGCGTTATCATTTTGAAATTTAACAGGCTGTCGAGTTGGACGGCTTTTTTAGTTTCAGAATTAATTTCCAACTACTTAACACGCAGAAAAAATTTTCTTTACAATTTTGGCAAAATTACTTACAATAAGCTTAACATTAGTGTAATAATTCGAAAAAATAGTTGGGAGGCAGGATTTATGATAACGGGTGCAATAGCAGTAATGACTTCCGGCGGCGACAGCCCGGGTATGAACGCGGCGGCTCGCGCTGTAGTCAGAACTGCACTTTATGAAGGCGTCAAAGTTTTTGGTATTTACAACGGCTATAAAGGTATGCTTGAGGATGACATTCACGAGCTTACTTCACGCAGCGTCAGCGATTTAATTCAGCGCGGCGGTACTTTTTTGGGTACTGCGCGTTGTATGGAATTTAAAACAGTTGAAGGACGCCGCAAAGGTTTAGATAATCTTGAAAAACACGGCATTGAAGGACTTGTAATTATAGGCGGCGACGGCTCTTTGACCGGCGGCTCCATGCTCTCAAAAGAAGGCGGTATTCCAATAGTTGGATTGCCCGGCACAATCGATAATGACGTTTGGGGAACAGATTATACAATTGGTTGCGATACTGCCGCCAATACTGCCGTTGACGCAATTAACAAACTGCGCGACACTGCTTCAGCGCATCGCAGAATTATGATTGTCGAAGTTATGGGGCATACTTCCGGCTGGCTTGCCATGACAAGCGGTATTGCAAGCGGCGCAGAATATATCATCGTTCCTGAAGTAAAATATAACATCGACGAAATTTGCGAAGATATTGTTGAATCCTACGCGCACGGACGCCGCTATACAATCATTGTTGTTGCTGAAGGGGCTTGCTCCGGCGTAGGCTTGAAAAATGTTGTACAGGAAAAAACCAAAATTGATACCCGCGTTTCAATTCTCGGACACATTCAACGCGGCGGCTCCCCTACCCTCGAAGACAGAATTAAAGCCTCAATGCTCGGCGAACGCGCAGCTCTTGCGTTAATTTCCGGCGTCAATGATGTTGTTTTCGGTTTCGACGAAGGTAAAGTTGTCAGCATTAATCTTTTTGATTCTGTCAACAATAAAAAGCCGCTTGATCCTGAACTTGTCAGACTTGCCAGCGTTCTTGTCTAAAATTTTTTCACTTAAATAAAAAAAATCCTCGGCTGCGGTCGGGGATTTTTAGTTTGCAAGATTAAATTTTTTCCAAAGTGTCAAGCAATTTTAAATTTTCTTCGTGCGAGCGAATTGCACTTCGCAAAAATCGCCCGTCCAGCCCTACAAAATTTTCGCAGTTTCTCAACAAAATTTTTTCCTGCCGCAATTTTTTCAGTACAGTTTGCGCAAGTTCGGCAGTGTCGAATTTCAGCAGTACAAAATTTGCCGTCGGCTCAAAAACTTGCAAATGTGGGATTTTTTTCAGCCGCTCGACAAAATATTTTTTTTCAATTTGCAAGTAACTTTTAGTAACCTGCAAAAATTTTTCGTCAGATAACGCGGCGACGCCTGCCTTTTGCGCCAAAAAATTTACATTCCAAACATCTTTTGCCGCGTTTAATTTTTCTGCCAAATTTTTTTCTGCAACCGCAAACCCTAACCTTAAGCCCGGTATTGCAAAAATTTTTGTCAAAGATTGTACAACCGTTATTTTCTCTGATACCAAATTTCGCGCAGATTCAACTTCCAAAAAATCAATGAAAGATTCGTCCAATAAAATTTTTGTGGCGTTGGAAATTTTTTTTATTGCGTCGATTGAAATTAAGTTGCCGGTAGGATTGTTGGGGCGTCCCAAAATTATTAAATCTGCCGAAAAATCCTGCGCGAAGTCAAGCTGAAAATTTTCTTCGGCGCGTGTAAAAATGTATTCAATTTCGGCGTTAATTGCGCGGGCGGCGCGTTCGTATTCTGAAAAACTCGGCACGGGTATTAAAATTTTGCGCGGGCGCGTAACATTCAAGTACAAATAAAAAAATTCAGCCGCGCCGTTGACTAAAATTAAATTTTCAGCCGAAACTTTGTAACGTTGAGAAATTGCGGCTTTTAATTCGGTTGCGTTGGGGTCGGGATAATTTTTAATGCCGTCAAGATTTTCTATAATCGCCGCACGCACTTTTTCAGAAACGCCGAGCGGATTAATATTTGCGCTGAAGTCCAAAAAATTTTCCGCCGCGCCCGCCGCGTTGTAAATTTGCCCGCCGCGTTCAAATTTCTGCATAAATTCCCCCGTCAATCAATTTAGTTTTCGTCAAAAATTTTATGAAGTAGAAACGCCGCGCAATTTCTGAAATTTTGGCGTCAATATTTTTATCGTCATTGTAAAAAAAAATCCCAATAACCGTGCCGGAATGCGCAACATTTACCGTGACCGCGCCCAAATTTTTTGCAAAGGAAATTATTTCAGCCAAAGATTTTTTATACAAAATTTCTTGATTGGCAAGCGCGGATTTTTCGACAAGTTCAAAATTTAAAAAATCGTCCAACTTTGAAATTTGAAAGTTACTGCGGCGATTAAATTTAAGCGTGTCAACTTCGCCGCCGTAGTCAAAAATTGCAACGGTTAAATTTTCCAGCACCGAAATTTTTTTTAGAAATTCGCCCGTAACAGGATTCATCGCAACCACGCCGCCAAAAAAAATCCCGTCCGTTGGCTCGATTGACGCCGCCATTTCTGAAATTTTTTCCGCCGAAATATTTTTTTGCAAAGATAAAGCGACGGCTTTTGCAACCGCCGCCAAATCTGCACTGCTTGACGCCATACCTTTACCGCGCGGCAATTCTGACGTCAATTTTATTCCAAATTTAAATTTCGGTACGTTGAAAAATTCCAGAGTTTTTTTCAGCATTGCTAAAGATTTTTCGCCTAAGCCTTCAATTCCCAAAAATTCATCTGAAATTGTAACCGTTGAAAATTTTTCAATCGGACAAGTTATCAGCATTGGCGCGCCGCGAAAAAATCCCTGTACAAATTCGCCGCAACTTCCGCAAACTTTAACTTTCAGCGTCATTTTCAAAAATCATTTCGTCAAAATCTTCTTCCTCGTCATAAATTTTTAAATAATCGCCGTCGGGTTGAAGTTGCCACGTTTCGTTAGGCAACGCAGAATTTTTCAGCACGCGTTCAACATTTTTGCTGTCGCTGTTACGATAAAAATTTTCTGCCTGTTCACGCGTCAAGCCGGTATTCATTTTGCGGCTAATTAATCGCTCGGTTAAAAGTTCCGGCGCGGCTTTTATGAAAACCGTATAATCTGCCAAAACTCGAATATTCGTCCAGCGCGGCTCGTCCAGCAACAAATAATTTCCCTCAACCAAAATTATATCGTCCTCAACGCTTAGCGCGTCGTGTACAACATCATGAATAATTCTGTCGTAAATATTCCAGTTTGTGCCGTCCTGCCGCACTTCACGAAGTTTCATTTGCATTGCGTCAACGTCGAAAGTTTCAGGCGCGCCTTTTATATCGTTCATCAAAATTTCTTGCCCGTCGCGCAGGATTTTATTTGATTTAAGGTATTCTGAATCGTAATGAAAACCGTCCATACCGAGCGCGCGCACGTTTGTGAACATAATATTTTCGCGGCTAAGTTTTTCTAAAAATTGTGCAATGGTAGTTTTACCGGCGGCGGGCGGCGCGGCAATAAACGCTACAATTTTTCTGTCGGTTAAGCCCTGCAATTCTGTCAATTTGCGCAGGAACGGGTTAAAAATTTCTTCAATCGCATTTTTGGAAAATTTAACTTCCTGCATCAAGCCGTTAATATTCATCTGTAAATTTGTCCAAATTTTTTCCATTCGTCAAACTCCTTACAGTCTTAAATCGAAAATTTCGGGGGTCTAAAAAGTTTTTAATGGTTTTATATTAAGTGAAGGTTAAACGCCGCGCTACGAGCCTCTCAAGTGCCTTAAAATCGATTTTAACCGGCTAACAAGCTTGAAAGTTTTTCCCAATCCGGCTTTGAAACTGCCGCTTTTATTTTGTCGAATTTTTCTTTTTCGTCGGCGGGAATTTTATAATCTGCCAAAGATTCAAGTACCATTTGCGCTGTATCGTAGTCAAATTCTGACGCCGCGCCCTGCAACGCCTCATAAGCTTCAGCCAAATTTTCAGCGTCAATCAAAGGTTTATCTGCGTCATCTTCTTCAGTTTGCAACAGCGGCGAAAGTTTGTATGAAAAACTGATATAAAGTTCAAGCAAGCCGTCAGTAGAATCTTTAATTTCGTTAATGTAACCGGAATTGCCCGCGTCTTCCAATCGCCGCGCCTTTTCTGAAAGTTCATTCGCCCCAATGACTCGCGCAGAACTTTTAAGCGCGTGTACTTTCGTGGTGTAATTTTTCCAATCTGCAGATTTATAAAAATTGGCAATTTCTTTTGCGCCGGAAATTACAGACTGCGCAAAAACCGTCAGCGCGTCAAGGTATGAATCGACGCTGCCGCAATGTTGCAAGCCGTCGTCAACGTTCAAGCAGTCAAGATTTTTCAACCATTCCGGCAAAGTTTTTTCAGAAATATTTTCTTCAGCGGCTGAATTTTCATCAACTGCAAAAACTTTTTTCGGCGGCAGGTACTCAATTATCATTTCCTCAAGTTTCACGCTGTCAATAGGTTTAGTCAAATAATCTTGAAAACCCGCGTCAATGTACTGCTTGCGTGCGCCGCTGATTGCGTTTGCCGTCAAAGAAATTATCGGCGTATCTTGATTCAAATTGTTGTGCATTTCCTTCATACGGTGTAAAGTTTCGATACCGTCAATCCCGGGCATTCTGTGGTCAAGAAAAATTATATCGTACTTGTTTTTTGTAACCATTCCCAAACATTCGTAGCCGCTGTCCGCCGTATCAATTTTAATTTTTGTCTGTTTCAACAATCCCTTGACAACGGTTAAATTCATAACAGTATCATCGACAACCAGAATTTTTGCGTCGGGCGCGGTAAATTTTTCACGGTACTTTTTGTGTTGGCTTAGGGCGTGTTTGAAATTTTCTTCAAAGTTGCCGAGTTTGTGCCAATTAACGACGCGCTGTTCAATTTCAAAACTAAAATCCGAGCCTTCGCCGTAAACGCTCTCAACGTGCAATTCACTGCCCATCATATTCAAAAGGCGTTGCGTGATATTCATCCCCAAGCCCGTACCTTCGATACTGCGGTTGCGTTTTTCTTCGATTCTTTCAAACGCGCTGAAAAGTTTTTTAATATCTTCCGGCTTAATTCCAATTCCCGTATCGTTGACGCCAAAGAAAATTTTGATTTTATTTTCTTCAATAGGGGTAAAGCTGACAGTCAAAGTTACGCTGCCTTTTTCGGTATATTTTACGGCGTTGGTTAAAATGTTTGTGACAACTTGCTTAATTCGTATTTCGTCGCCGAAAAGTTCACTGGGTAAATTTTCATCTGCATTAATGTAAAAAGTCAAGCCCTTTTTTTCTGCGCGAGTTTGAATCATATTAACCAAGTCATTAAGCAGGGAGCTAAGCTCGTATTCGACGGGGATAA
>JAFSZS010000145.1 GCA_017455645.1 Selenomonadaceae bacterium
ATCGCAATATTTTTTAAACTGCCGCCAAATCCGCCCATTGCGTGTCCTTTAAAGTGCGTTAAGACAATCAGCGAATCATAATTTGCCAAATGTGAACCAACTGCAACTTCGCTTAAATGAAAGCCGCCGTTGACAGGAAAATTTGTATCGCCGTCTTCGTCAATAATATCAACGTCGCAAAAAGTCCAGCCGTTCGTCTGCAAAGTTTTTTTGTGACTTGAAGTGTTGGCGCGCGCGCCGCCGTAAGCAGTATTCGCCTCAATTATCGTGGAGTTGGGAACTTGTGCTTGAAACTTTTGTACCATATCCCGCGGCAAAATATTTGGTCCGTGCGGCTCGCCGGTATGCAGTTTAATTGCAACTTTGCCGGTAATTTCGGAATTTATTTTTTGGTAAAGTTGAATCAAATGCTCGGCGTCGATATTTTTTGTAAAGTAAACGGTTGACTTTTCGGCGGTTGCAAGATTTTTGCCGCTTGAAACAGATTTTGCACCGGCAGATTTACTTTCGCCGCAACCGGTCAAAATTCCGCCAATTCCCAAAATGCCCGCGCTTGCCGTAACAATCCCCGCGGTTTTTATAAAATTCCTGCGCGAAATACTCATTTTAATTTCCCCCAAAAAAATATAGTGAACAGATTTTACACCGTCCACAACAATAAAATTAATTTCTAAAATTTAAATTTTCACTGCCTGAACAGATTTTGCGCCTGCAGATTTATTTTCGCCGCAACCGGTCAAAATTCCGCCAATTCCCAAAACGCCCGCGCTTGCCGTAACAATCCCCGCGGTTTTTATAAAATTCCTGCGCGAAATACTCATTTTAATTCCCCCAAAAAAATATAGTGAACAGATTTTACACCGTCCACAACAATAAAATTAATTTCTAAAATTTAAATTTTGCCGCGTTTATGAATCCTGCAAGACTAATGATTAATGAGCGTTGCTCTTTAAAATTTTTTTGCAGTAATTTCAATTAACTACTCCCTACTCCCTAATCCCTAGACTTTGGGCGCGTTTTGAATCCAGACTTGAGAATTTTTATTTGCGGAAGGTTTATTCTGCGCCATAACTCCAACCAATTTATGCGGCACGTAAAGTTCCTCAAGGTAATTAATATCTTCGTCAGAAAGTTTTAAATCTGTAGCCTTAGCCGCGCCGTCGATATGATGAAATTTAGTTGCACCGACAACCGGCGATTCAACTTTTGTAAGAAGCCACGCCAAAGAAATTTCTGTCATTGACACGCCGTATTTTTCCGAAAGTTCAAGGACGCGCTCAATAATTTTTGAATCAGTTTCAGCCGTTGCATCGTACTTGCCTTTTGCGTAAGAATCTTCCTGCAGGCGTTTGGAAGTTTCGCCGGGCTTTTTGGAAAGTCTGCCGCTTGCAAGCGCACTGTAAGGCGTCATTGCAATATTTTCTTCAGCGCAAAACGCCGCCATTTCCCTTTCTTCTTCGCGGAAAATCAAATTGTAATGATTCTGCACGGAAATAAATTTGGCGAAATTATTTTTTTCAGCAAGCGCGTTAGCCTTCGCAAGTTGGTAGGCGTAACAATTCGCAATTCCAATGTAACGAACTTTGCCAGCTTTTACCGCGTCATTCAACGCTTCCAAAATTTCAAAAATCGGCGTCTGATAATCCCACATATGGTAAATATACAAGTCAACAAAATCTGCGCCCAAATTTTTCAAACTTTGATTAAGCGATTCTGTAACGTGTTGCTTGCCGCTGATATTGTTTTCAATTTCGGCGGGAGTGCGCGGCAAAAATTTTGTAGCAATAAAAACTTCCTCACGTTTGGCAAAGTCTTTAAGCGCGCGCCCTACAAATTGTTCGCTGGAGCCCTGCTGATAGACAATCGCAGTATCAAAAAAATTAATTCCACTTTCCAGCGCGTGTTTGATAATTTCGCGGGATTTTTCTTCGTCAAGCGTCCAGGAATGTTGACCGGTTGCCGCGTTGCCGAATCCCATACAGCCTAAACAAATTCTTGAAACGTTTAAATCACTGTTGCCAAGTTTAACATATTTCATTGATTTACAACTCCTTTTTTGGTTAAAACAATATTTGCGGGAAGATATTCAATCACTTTTTCCGCTTGAATCATTGATTTTGTTGAGCGGAGAAAATTTTTGTACGCGGTTGAATTGTTATAATTTTTTTGCGCCGTCTCGTCTTTGAAAATTTCCATTGTATGAAAAATATTTGGATTGGCTTGCTCCGCCGTTACGAACATTCCCAAAACTGCAGGATTTTCTTTGACTGCGCGTAAATATTCTGTTGAAATAATTTCTTGAAAATTTGCCACTTCAGACGCTTTAATTTCGTAACGGTGAGTTGTAACAAATTTTCCTACGCCGTCAATTTTTTGCTCCAAAACTATTCCATTGACCGGCAAAAGTTTCAAGCCTTTCAAAAATGGAAAACGTTCTGCGCGATAAGTTTGAAAAGCCGCGCTTGTGCTGTGGATTCTGTACGCTTCATCACTTTCATAAATTTCTAAAAGTCTCATTAAATCAGGGTTATCTTTTTCAATGACGCCGTAAAGTGCATAAGTGCCGGATTCTTTGGCGGCGGTTGACGCTAAAACCCGTGCGCCAATTTCGCCGATTTTTCCCAAATTACCGGGCGTCGATTCGACAACCGCCCACTGAACACGCGGGAAATTTCCTTCAGGCGTCCGAATTGGATTTGCATTTGAAGTTGAACAAGAAATTGACACAAGCCCGCTCAAAATTAACACCGATAAAATTTTTTTAAGCTTCATAAAATTTTACCTCTAAAAAAGCCCGTCACAAAAATTATTGCGGCGAGCCGGTTTAATTATTTTTTCTTGTTAAGTTCGGAAACTTGAACGCCGCCGAATATGACATTTTCAAGCGGATTTTCTTTCAAAAAAATCATAATCGCCTCTTTTGGCATTTTCATAATCCTTGCCGCGTCTTCAGTTAAAACTTTGCCGAGTTCTGCTTTTTGTTCGTTCGTGAGACTTCCCGCCTCAACTGTAATTGCCGGCATAAAAATTCCTCCAATTCATATTTATACTTCATATTTGAAAAACATTCCGTCAGTTAAAAATTTTTCGGCGTCTTTAACAATTTTTGTAATATCTTCGCCGTTTGAAATAATTTTTTCGTCAAAACAAGGTGCGTCCATTTTAATTTTATGTTTAGCTTTTTCAACGCTGAAATAATTTGCTTCCGCCGCAAAAGTAGGCACGGGTTGAATCGTTGAATTGTTGTACGTTTCCAAAACTTCAGCCGCCGAAATTCCCTTGGGTTTGATATTTTCGTATTCTGCGAAATTTGCCTTTTTGAGCGGACCGTTTTCACGGTAAATTTTATTTGCCTGCGCGATAATTTTTTTATCTGAATCAGTAAGCGGCGCAAAATTTTTCATCGTTGCAAGATTATCTTTGACTTGTTCCAAATTTGACATTCCCGAAATTACGGCGATAACGTCTTCAAGGCTTGCCGCAAAACGTACAGCCCAACTTGCAACGGAATTTTCAGGCGCGGCAGCTTTAAAAATTTTTTCAACTTCAGCCGGAGCTTTTGCCAATGTACCGCCTTTAACCGGTTCCATTATCAAAACTTTTTTGCCGTGCTTGCGAATTGTTTCGTAACATTTTTTCGACTGAATGTAATAACTTTCCCAGTCAATATAATTCACGACAATTTGAACTGCTTCAACTTCCGGATGTTCAGTCAAAATTTTATCCAGCACTTCCGCCGAATCATGGAAAGAAAAGCCGATATGTTTAATTTTGCCTGCGTCTTTCCACTTTTTCAGATAGTCGAACATTTTGCAACTTTTTACAACGCCCTCGTAGCGAATGATATTCATATTGTGCAACAAAAAATAATCGAAGTACTCGACGCCGCAATTTTCAAGTTGCTTGTTAAAAATTTCTTCGACTTGTTTTTCTTCAGTAATTGCGAAAATTGGAAGTTTTGAAGTCAAAATAAATTTGTCGCGGGCGTAACGTTTAACCAAACATTCTTTAATTGCGTTTTCGCTCGCGCCGCCGTGATAAACAAAAGAAGTATCGAAATAATTAAATCCCGCCGCCAAATATTCGTCAACCATTTTTTTGACTTGCTCAAGGTCAATGTCAGTTTGCTTTTCGGACAGCAACGGCAGACGCATCCAGCCGAATCCCAAATTTGCCATAAATTAACCTCCTCAAATAATTTTTTTGATACGCGGATTATGATATTGCCCGCGCCCTTCAGTTTGATTATTAAAGTTAATTGCATTTTTGGGGCAACAGTGCAAGCAACCGAGGCAAAGCGTGCATTTTTCTTGAATCCAGACAGGCTTTTTGTTTTGAATTTCAATAACTTTCAGCGGGCATTGCCGCGCACATTTGCCGCAACCTACGCAGTTTTCATTGATTGTAAAATTTTTTGTGTCGCGCAGATTTTCATAAATTGCATAACGTTTTTCTGCCTCTTCAGCAGAAATGCTTGCAGGAATTTTAATTTTTTCTTGACGCAAAATTTTTTCAATAATTTCTTTCAAAGCCGGTTCAACTTTGTTTTCGGCTTGTTCAACATATTTTTTATTGTTTAAATCAAAAAACGGCGTCCAGTTGTCAACCATAAAAATTACAAATTCCGCGTCGAGTTTCAAGCCGAAATTTTGAAAAGTTTTTTCCGCCTCAAGATTAATATTTCCATAGCCGCCGCCGCAAGTTGCAACAAAATAGCTGTAATGATTTTCGCCTTCGACTTTGATTTTAATATTTTTGAAAAAATCTTTGACGATTGAAGGGAAGCCGCCAAAATAAGTTGGAAGTACCACGCCGAAATTTTCATTTTCTGCAAGCGTGAAAATTTTTTCGCCGCCGTTTAAAACTTGACGAATTGAAATAACTTTGTCATTTGTGGCAGCGGCGATTTGTTCAGCAATGTATTGACTGTTGCCGGTTGAAGAAAAATAAATTACCATAGTTAAACTCTCCTAAAAATTTTTATCTGTAATTTATAAACTTGCACCGATTCTGTAAGCCGCGTCGCCAAATTCCGAATTTTCAACAGCCGAGCGATAACCGCAACCAACCGCCCAAACTTGCCCGACGTCTTGCCATTCCATATACCTTACCAAAGTTTCGTAATGTGTTTTTAACGCCGTCATTGTCCAATCTGCGCTGTTCCACGCCGTCGCCATTATGATTGATTTTTTTCTGTGAAGTCTTTCAGTGCGTGAATAAAATCTGTCAATGACTGTTTTAAGTTGCGCCGAAAAGCCGTAATAGTAAAGCGGCGTAACAAGAACAAGTAAATCTGCCTTAAGCATTTCCGGCATTAAATTTTTTTCAATAGCGTCTTGAAAAATGCAAGGTCCATCCATTCCGCAACTGTTACAGCCGCGGCAAGGGTGCGTTTCTTCGTTAGCCGCGTCGAATGTAAAAATTTCGTGCCCTTTGGATTTTGCGCCCTCGATAAATTTTTGCGCCAAATATCTTGAGGTTGATTGAGTTTCAGAATGAGGGCTACTGTTTATAACTACGATTTTCATTTTTGCGCCTCCGGAAATATTTTCAGCCGCTACAGAATTTTTTTCATCAGCTGACGCCGCCAAGCCGCAACCGCTCAAAAACAAAGTAGCCGCGCCAATTCCCATTACTTTAAAAAATTCTCGCCTGTTCATTTTATTTATTCTTTTCTGCAACTTGCCTGACAACGGCAAGCGCATTCAAACTGCGCGGATAACCGATATAGGGTTGAATTTCAGTAATAACATTTGTCAAAAATTGCGCGTCGTTGCCTTGTTTGAAATTTGCGGCAGTATGTCCTTGAAGTTGGGGCTCGCAGCCACCCTGCGCCGCAATGTAACAAAAAGTTATCAATTCTCTGTCTTTGTTTGAAAGTCCGTTGCGCGTGTAATAGTCGCCAAAACAATTTGCCGCCAACATATAATTTATATCGCCGCGTTTCCAAAAATCCTGATAACCTTCGCCGAAAAGTTCAATCTGTTTGGCAGTTCCCATTTCACGGCGATTTTCTAAAGTTGTTGTACCTTGAGGTTCGAGCGGCAATTTAATTTTTTTCGCCTTCATAACTTCATTGGTTGCAGTCAAGAAAGGTTTTGTGCGCCCAATTCCAAGATACGCCGTTGCTTGATAGACAATTTCCTTTGCCTCAACCGGTTTTAAGCCGTTATCAAGTGCAACATTCAGCACGCTTTTAAATTCGTCAACGCCCTGACACCCCAACAACGCGGCTAAAATTGACATGTAGCGCGTACGATTATCCAATTTGCCGAGTGAAGGTACTTCCTGCGTTGAGAAATAATCAAACATCTTTGTAAATTCGGGGTCTAACTTTTTGGTTTCTGCGTCAAAGTGCGTTGCAGATTTATCAACCGGCGCGGCGTCTGCTCCCGCTCCAACTGTTCCAAAAACGCCCAGCATTGCTGACATTAATAAAATTTTTTTAGCCTTCATTTTGATTTTCCTTTCAAGGTAAATTTTTCGCCCGGTGCAAGCGCGTGGACTCTTTCAGGATTAACAACGGCGGCGGCAAGCGCGGCGGGGTTGCCGTTGAAAGTATTCATATTCGGCGCGTCAACGCTCCCCCAATGTATGCAAATTAAATCTGCGCGAGGATAAGTATTCGCCAATTTTACCGCGCCTTCAAAAGTTATGTGCCAACTGTTATCTGCAAAATCCAACAAAATTATATCAGGCTCCGGCATTTCCAAATGTTCACTTAACAATCTTGAATCGCCCGGCAACCAAATTTTTCCTTCCGGCGTTTCAATCCAAAATCCGCAATAATCTTCAAGCTTATAATCGCGCCAATGATGCTTTTTAGATTCATTTTTCCAATTATGCTCGGCGGGCGTCAACTTAATTTTCATTTCGCCAACTGTAAAAATTTCGTCAATATCGTGCCCAATACCGTTTAAGCCTTCGTCGCGCAGGAGTCCCGCTACAAATTGCGGAGCGTGATATTCCTTGCAAATATTTTTGACATCGTGACAAGTCGGCTTGCTGAAATGGTCGTTATCGTCGTGCGTGATTAAAACTGCGTCAAGCGCGGGAATATTTTTGGGCAGAATCGGCATTTCAATTAATAAATTCATATCAAAGCCTTCAAGCAACGGATCAATCATAATGTTTGTACCGTGACTGTTAATAAAAATGCTTGCGTTGCCGAGCCAATAAACCGCCGTGTTGTCGATTTTTTCAAAGTCTTTTGCAGTTAGCGAAATTGTCGCCGCGGGTATTGCTTGCCCCTTTTCGTTTTTGCTGACGTTCAATTTAAAACCTCCTAACTTAGCAATTTTAAAATGCAGTTGTAAGCCAATTCGTAAATTGTATGGTAAATAAAATTTGTGCCTGCCGCGTCCATTGCCGCGCGCTGCTTTTCATTAACAACCGCGTAGGGATAAATTCCATACACGAACGGGAAAAACGCGTACAAAAAATTTTGCTTTTCGGCTTCAGATTTTTTGGGAAAAAATTTATCCAGACACTTTTTCACGGTTGCTAAAGAATTGCCGTAAACTTTTTTGAACTCGATTAAATTTTCTGCGCGACTGTTTATTTCCATGTCAAAGTGATTCATCGACATTAATTTTAAAAGTTGGCAGCGATTTTCCAGAGACTTTGCAAGTAAATCTGAAAATTTTTCCTGCGTCAATTTTTCGTTGCCTGAAATTATTTCTTCCAATTCTTCAATCCAAAGTTCATATTCTTTTTGGTGCAACGCCAAAAAATTTCTTCCTTCGTGTTGAAATAATTATAAATCGAAGTGCGCGTGAATGAAG
>JAFSZS010000146.1 GCA_017455645.1 Selenomonadaceae bacterium
AATCAGCCGCCGCGCCGTTAATCGTGGCAAGAGTTCTAACTTTGGTACCGGGAGTGTAATTGCCTTCATATTCCGGCGCAAGACTTACGGCAGTTTTCTTATCGTTGTAAATTAAGCCGGATTCATAAATTAAAGTATCGGTTTTCTTGTTGGTACCAACTTTTGTAATTGTGGTAATTTGTTTGCCGACGCCTTCAAGAACGGTAATGGAGCCGTTGTCGGTTTCAAAAATAACGTTGTTTTCTTCGACAGAAAAGCCGTTAATTGCGGCGTCAAGGGAAATTTTTTCACCGGCTTCATAATCAGCAATAACATCATCGCCTTCAGTGTAAATGTAAGTGTCATTGCCGTTGCCGCCGTAAATGGTATCGTTGCCCGCGCCGCCTGAAAGAACATCTGTAGCCTTGCCGCCTGTTATGCTGTTATTTAAAGAATTGCCGGTAATTGTCATTTTACTTTTTACAGCCGAGCCGTCCGCCACGACAATCCCGCTTTCCAAAGTCCCGCTGAATTTTTCGGTAAATTTTACAGCGGTTTTATCTTCATCGTAGATTTTGCCTTTTTCATAAATATTGGTGGAATCTGCGCCGAGTGAATCTTTGACAGTAATTTTTTTGCCCGCGCCGTCTTTAACTGTCAATTTGCCGCTTCCAACTGTAAATAAAACATCTGAAGATTGTTTGGAAATTGAAACTTCCGCGCCGGAAATGGAGCCGTTGCTAATGTAAATTGTGTCTTCTTCTTCATAATCTTTGATAACGTCTTTACCTTCGTTTCTGCCGTAAACGAAAATATCTGCGCCATCGCCGCCGGTTAATGTATCATTACCCTTGCCGCCAATTAATGTATCTGCGCCCTTGCCGCCGATTATAATATTCTTTTGCGCGTTGCCTTTTATGCTGACTGCGCCCGCCGCCGCCGCGTCAATCGTGGTTACTTTTGCTTCATAAGTTGTAGAATCAAGCGCGCCCGTAAAGCCTGAAGCAAGCGTCAAGGCAGTTTTGCCGCTGTTATAAATAAATTCATTGGCGTAAATTTGCGTTGTGGAATTGTTTTTTGAATCTGCAAAGTTAATCTTTTGGCTGACGCCGTTTTTGACTGCGTCTTTTAAAGTTATGGAGCCTTCGCCAATATTTAAAATCAGATTTGCATTGTTGATTGACCAGCTGTCGACTTCACCTGAAGTAATTTTAATCGTGTCATTTTCGGTAAAGCCGTTAATTGTGTCGTTGCCGTCGCCTTCTGCGTATTGGTAAATATTTTTGCCTTTGGTTGCCTTGATTGAATCGTCGCCGGATCCCGCAATTATCGTATTATTGGCAGTGCCGCTTGCAAGGGTAATTAAATCGTCGCCGCCGCTTGTATTTATTACCAATTTACTGCTTGAAGCCGAAATTGTATCTGCGTCATCGCCGCCCGTAACACTTGCGCCGGTATAAGTTCCCTTTGCAAAATTCAGCGCGTAGCCGTCAGTAACCGTAACATTTTTCTTATCGACAACGGACGCCGCCAATGTAACTGTATTTGTAGTTTTATTGAGTGAAATATACTTGGGATTAGCCTTAGATTTCAAGCCGGTAACTGTAATTAAAGTTTCGCCTGTAATTTCTTCGTCGTAAACTATGGTATTATCTGAAATGATATAGCCTGCAGTTTGTGAAGCAGTCTTATAATATCCCGTGCCATTTTTAACGCTCCAGCCTTCCTCGGTAAGAACAGGTTGAGTAACATTTTTACCCAGTGCCAATGTATAGCCGTCCGAAATTTCAACTGTATTATCTTGCGAAAGTGCACTTGTTGAAGAAACGGTAACCACAGTCTTTTTTACTGAAACATCACTTGTTGCAGCCTTTGTGCTTAAGCCGGTAACTGTAATTATATCGTCATTGGCTCTTGCCGCTTGATAAGAAATTTTGCCGGAATTGGAAATTACATAACCCGCGGTTGAAGTGGTGCGATAATGTGCACTGCCTTCTGAAACTGCCCAACTTGCCTTTACAGTTATGGGTTTTTCAACATTTCTGCCAAGTGCCAAGGTGTAGCCGTCGGAAATTTCAACTGTATTTGTTTGAGAAAGTGCATTTGAATTAAGCGTAACAACCGTATTTTTCAAGGAAAGGTCATTGGCAACTGCCCTTGTATGCAAGCCTGTAACTGTGATAATATCGTCGTCAATTTTTGCCGCTTGATAGGAAATTTTGCCGTCGGAAATGGTATAGCCCGCGCTTGTACTTGTGCGATAATGTGCAGTGCCTCTTGAAACTTCCCAACCCGCCTTGCTTGTTACAGGTTGTGTAACATCATCAGCAAGTTGCAAGGTGTAGCCTTCTGAAATTTCAACTGTATTATCCTGCGAAAGTGCATTGTCGGAAACAGTAACAGTTGTACCCTTTACCACCAAATCTTCAGCCGTTGTCTTGGAGGTTAAGCCTGTAACTGTGATTATAGGGTCATCTGTTCTTGCAGCTTGATAAGTGATTGTGCCGCTGTCTGTAATGATATAACCTGCGCTTGTGGTTGTACGATAATTCGCAGTGCCGTTTGATATATTCCACGCAGGGTCGCTTGTTATCGGCTTTGTAACATTTTCGCCCAGTGCCAAATTGTATCCTTCGCCTGTAATTTCAACCGTCTTATCCTGCGAAAGTGCATTTGCATATATTTTTACTGTTTTATCTGTCAATGATATATTGGCAACTGTAGCATTTGTATTTAAGCCGGTAATTGTAATCAGATCCGAGTTCACGATCGCGCCGCGGTATACAACCGTATTTCCGGAAACAACGTAACCCGCGCTTGTTGTTGTATTGTATCGCGCTGTGCCTTTTGTAACTGTCCATACAGGTTTGCTTGTTTCGGGTTGTGTAACATCGTCGCCGAGTGCCAATGTATAGCCATCGCCCAAAGACAATGTTGCATTCCTGTTGGTAAGCAAGGCATCTGCGTGAAGTACAACCGTTGTATCGCTAAGTTCAATTACTGAAGAATCAGTTGTAGCAGGATTCAAATTGGTAACAGTGATAAGATTTTCGCCGGTAAGTTCGGACTGATATTTAATTTGATTATCTGAAATGATATAGCCCGCAGTTGTTGTTACATTATAATTGGCGGTGCCTCTTGCAACTTTCCAGGACGCAGCCAATACAGTAGGAGTTGTAACATCTGAATCAAATTTCAAAGTGTAGCCGTCGCCTGTCATTGTAACAGTCTTGTATTGGTCAAGCGCGTCTGCAGAAACTATAACACTTGTACCGCTTACAGTAAGGTTAGTATCTGTAACCGTAGATTTCAAGCCGGTAAATGCAATAATATCATCGCTGACAATTTGCGCTTGATAACTAATCTGATTGTTGGAAACTTTGTAGCCGGCGGTTGTAGTTATGTTGTATTTTGCATTGCCTCTGTTGTCAATCGTCCACGCCGGATCTTGTACAGTTGGAATTGGAACATCATCGGCAAGTTGCAAAGTGTAGCCGTCGGGCGTTGAAACTGTTTTGCTTGTGTCGAGTGCGTGTTCAGAAATAATAACCGTTGTACTGCTTGTAACCAAGTCATCTGAAGTTGCATTTGTACTTAAATTATTTACAGTGATAATATCTGCGCCGACTGATTCAGCTTTGTAGACGATTGTATTGTTGGAAAGAATGTAGCCGCCGGTTGTGGTTGCGTTATATTTGCCGGTGCCGCGTGTAACTGTCCATTGCGGGTCTTGCAAAGTTGGAATTGAAACATCTGAAGCAAGTTCCAAAGTATAACCGCGAGGCGAAATTGCAACTGTATTACCCTGCGCGAGGGCATTTTCAGAAATTGCAACCGTTGAACTTTCAGAATCAAGAGCCAAATCATCGGGCGTTGCCGTCGAGCTTAAGCCGGTAACAGTGATAACGTCTTCATTATAAATCGCCGTGCCGTTTGTAACTTCCCAACTTAAACCTGTCTCAATTAAATCGCCCAAAGTTGTTTCACTTTCGCCGTTGATAACTTTCATTGCTGAATATGTATAAATATCCTCAACGCCGCTAAGATTTATTTGTACATTGCCAAAGGTCAAAGAATTACTGCTTTTTCTGTAAATTGCACTCTTTACCGAATCATTTAACAAAATTATATCGTTTGTGGAGAAATCGGAAATTGTAGCTTGAACAGAGCCGCCAAATTGCAAAGTATCATTGCCGCCGCCGGAAATAATTTTTACGCCGGTTGCATCAGTAACAGAAATTAAATCATTGCCCGCGGTATTGGCAGAGCCTGAATAATCGCCTTCAACAACAAAAGTACCGCTGTCAACAGAAACATTACTAACTGAAAGGGTATCATTGCCCAAATTACCGACAACCGAAACGCCGCCGCCTGCTACAGTTACTTTGTCAACAGAAATAAGATCGTTACTGCTTACACTGCTTGTACCTGCGTAGGTGTCGCCGGAAATAAAATACTCACTGTCATTGGAAGCATTGATAGAAGAAACAGAAATTGTATCTGCGCCTTCATCGCCGTAAATACCAACAAAGCCGGTTGAATTTGAAATACAAATTGCCGCGATGAAATCATTTCCTGCGCCTGCGTTAACAGCCAAATTGCCGTCTTCAACGATATTTGCGCTTGAAACAGAAACAGAATCATCACCTGCGCCGGCGTTGACATTGAAGCTGGAGCCGCTCTCAACAGTAACATTGGCAACAGTAACCGAATCATTATCAGTTTCGCCCAAAATATTAAAAGTGCCGCCTGATTGATTGACATTGGCAACAGAAACAGAATCCGCGCCCGCGCCCGCGTAAACGTAGAAATCGTCGTTCTTGTGCTCAATACCCTCTGCAGAAATTATATCATTGGCTTCACTGCCGGTAATGGTGGTAACTGCGCTTGTAACTTTAACATTGGCTTGCTTATTGAAAACAAATTCATAACCCGCGCCGTTAACAGTTATCTGATTGGCAGCAATAACTTTTTCGTCAATATTAACAGTTTTACTGTCCATAGCAAGTTCAGCAATTTGCCCGTCCACAACCTCAACGCCCGTAAGATTTAAGCCGCTGATTCTGATAGCCTCTTCGCCGTCAACAGTGTAAACAGCCGCGCCGCCGTCAATAGTCCAGCCTGTAATTGAACCCCAATAATAATCTAAATCCTTGTTTGCAATAAATTCATTCCAGTTGCCGTTGTAAGGTAAATTATCCTTGGAGCGAATAATTTTGCCGTTTGTAACAGTGTAAGTTTCGCTGTCGATTGTGATACTTTCGCCTTCAGTGAAATTATCTGCACTGATACCGACAAGATTTTCACCGGCTGAATCGTAAAGCAAAGTAATACCGCTTTCTGAAACTTGATTTTCAAGCGTGAAGGTAAGCCCTTCCATTTTAAGAGTACCGCTCCAAAAATCTATGGTCTTTTCTTGATAATCAGCAGTGTAGTGATTAAGTTCAGTAGAAAAATCAACGTCAAGAACATTCCGCCCGAAAGTGAAAGTGCCGCCTTGGTAAGTGTAAATATCTTCACTGATTGTATCGCCGTCAGAATTCAAAGTGGCAGTAGCATTTTGCTTGATAACTTCGCTGTTATCGGCAATGTAAAGTTCGGTTAAAGTGCCGTTGGTAATTGCCACTGTATCATTTCTGTTAAGATAAACAGCCATAGTGTCGCCGAGCGTAATTTGAACGGTACTTGTTGAACTTGCGCCGGTATAATAAACAGATTTAAAAGAATCGTCATAAAAATACAGCGTATCTTCACTGTTGACAGTATAATTACCGGTGTAGGCAGTTGAAGCAGGCGTCGAAGTTGGAAGATTGAAAAGTTTAGCCGCGCCGCTGAAAATGTAGGAGCTGTCATTGTTTATTGTTAAAGTTTTGGCAGTGGTATTTGAAGGCGTAATATCAAGCCTGAATTCAACTTCACTTTCAACAGAAATAGAATTGTTGTTAATTGTAACTTTTGCGTAGTCGGTGCCGGATTGTAAATTGTCTTTATTGTAAACCAATTCGCCCGCGGCAATTTTGAGAATATTTACATCTGTACTTTCGTCAATCAAGAAATAATATTCGCCGTTGCCCCAATTGAAAGTATCTGCATTCAGTAAACTTTTCAGGGTAGTTTGATTTTCATTAAGATAAATTCGCATATTGAAGAAATCAGAAATTTGTTTTAAGTTGTCGAGGTAAAGATTCAAATTGCCCAAAGTAATTGCGTTGGATTGGGAATTGTACAAGGCGTAATCGACACTGTAATTAAGATACAGATAATCTCTGTCAGAAACGCTGAAGTCTTCAATGTATAAATGACGTACGCCGGATTCAACAATAAAGGCATCTTCACCCGCGCCGCCTGTAACAGTGTTGTTGGTTGCAGAAATTTGAATTTCATCTGCGCCCGCTCCCGCGTCAATAATGTTGCCTGTTGAAAAAGCGTAGATAGAATCGTCGCCCGCGCCGCCCGAAATTGTGTTATTGGCAGCGTAAATTTCAATTTTATCATCGCCCGTGCCGCCGTCAACAGAGGCATAATCGCCGCGCACAAAAATTGTATCATTATCTGCGCCGCCGTTTACTGTTTGAAAGTAGCCGTAAAATTGAACATAATCATTGCCCGCGCCCGCGTCAATGTAATTTGCAGGATTTACGGTAGGGTAATTGTTGTAATTTGCGAAAGTAACAGAATCATTGCCCGCGCCGGTTTGAATGCTGTTGTAAGAGCCTTGCTCAATTCTGATACTGTCCGCGCCTGTTCCTGCGGTTATGGTGTTGTAAGTGCCGCCGTTAATTGAAACGCGGTTATCGCCGTTGCCGAGATTGACAAAATCTGAAATTTCAGTGCTTGAAAGTACAACGGTATCATTGCCGCTGCCCGCAATTACGCTGTTGTTTGCATAAATATCTGTAAATTTCCAATCGCCGTTATCGCCAACGTAAATTTGTTGAGTAATACCGGCTGCAACTGTATAATTGTGATTCTGCGCAGTGCCGACGCTGTAATTTGAATCAGAAGCGGTTGTAACGGCGCGTTCAATGCTTGAGGCGGAAGTTAAATTGGCGTAATAAGTTTCGTTATTGCCTGAAAGATTGACGCTAACAGTTGCTTCACTCAATGTGATACCGCTTGTTGTATCTTCGGCGGCTTGTTTAGCAAGATATCTGAAAAACATATAACCGCCCGCGTAAGCGTCATTATCGCCGGTTCCTGTATCGTCCAAATCCAACGCGCTTGAAAGTCTTGAAGTATCGGTTGTGCCGCCCGCCAAATACCACAGCCTGTCAACTCTTTCATCGTCGATACCGTGTACCAATTCTGCAAGCCCTTCAGTAACAAATTGCGGCAAGGAATTAAAATTATTGACATTAGCCGCCATAACCGCGTGCGTCAATTCGTGCGCCAAAGTCCTGTCCAAATTTAAAGTTGTACTTGTACCGACCAACGCCGAGCCGTCAACATTATCTTCAGCAATGCTTGAAAAGCGCGTCATATTTATTCCAAGTTCCAAATCTTTTCCGCTGCCGTGGTTTCTGACAAATGCTAAACTTGTTGAATTTTCATTGTAGAAAAAGACTTTGATATTTGCGCCTGTTACGCCGTCATTTGTGAAGCCTAAGCCGAAAGATTCTTCATTGAGTTTCAAGCCTTCTTTAATCCACCATTTGTAAACGCCCGACCAAACAGTTTTTTGAGCTGTAGTCATTCTGTCGAGTGTCAAAGCTGTAACAGTGGTTGCTTCAGAATTTGTGGCAGTTCCCCAAAGTTCGACAGTCAAGCCGCGCGTTGTAAAGCTTGTAACATCTGGAAAAGCCGTAGTAACTGTGCCAACATCGCCTGTATCAGAATCATAAATTGCCTCATTTGAAGTAGCCGACAAATTAAAACCGCCGCCAACATCTGTAACATTTTCCAAATTTACAGTTATTGCAGTATCTGTACTTGTTGAAGTTACCGCGGTATTTGTACTTTCTGTTTCTTCATAATCAATAAAATCACTAAGCCAATTTCCAATTTTCAAAGATTGATTGTTTATGGAAATATAACCGTCTTTGGCACTTGTCCAGCCGTCAATTATCAAAGTGCGTTCGCCGGTTGAATCGGTAATTGTTACGGTATCTGAAGTTAAAGTTGCACTTTCTACTGAAAAATCGCCTTCGATATTGATTGTGTCGAATTCGTCAAAATCAGAAATTGTAACCACTTTTACATTTGAACTGACTGTAACAGTATCTGCAGATAAATCACTTTCGCCTGTTTTAATTGTGGCGTAATCGCCCGTAACGTAAACAGAATCTGCGCCCGCGCCCGCGTCGATTGAATCTGCGCCGCCTGAAGTTATCGTGTCGTCAAAATCCGTTGCCTGAACAATCCAATCATTGGAGCCGGTAGAAATATTTTGCGGAGCTGAACTTGTTGCAGTGTATTTGTTGCCAATTTCCGGTACGACGGTATGTGAAGTTTTTACGGTATCGCCGCCCGCATCGGAGCCTGTAATTGCGCCCGTATCCAAATTGCCGGTTGACGCGGCAGAATAATAAGTTACAGAATCGTCGCCTACAGGGATAAGATAAAGTTCAAGTTCAATCCCGCAATAATCTTTCAAAAAAGTTTCAGCCGTTGTCATTCTGATTCTTTGTGTGGCTGTGAAATTTCTGTTTGCATAATTAAGCGGGTTATCGGAATATTTTGCAGTTACTTCAAGCGCGGCGGCAAGGTCTGTATCTGTATCTGCCATTTCCAACAATTCTGAAAGTTGCAAGCCGTCATATTCTTCTTTATAATTACCGTCAGCAGTAAGAACAGTTTTAATAGCCTCGCGTTCAACTTTTTGTTGGTCTGCAAGAAAACTGTCAAGGGCGGCTTGAATCCCGTTGTATCGGGAACTTTTTCTAACGGCGTCATCAAGTGCGGTTGTTGCCGAATTGTAATTTTGAATATCCAATGACGCCATAAATTTTTTTATTACTTCCTGTGCAGTCATAATAATTTCCCCTTTTATTATCGCGTTTTAAATCCTTTCGTACTTTATATCGTAATTTTAAAAGTTAGGAGTAAAAAAAATGAAAAAATTGGTTTTACTTTTGTTGCTGACGATTTTAAGTTTTGGAACTGCAAGCGCGGCAGATTTTGAAACTGAAAGGGAGCAGTTAATTTGCGCGTTAAGTGCAACGGCGGCTTACAGCGATGAAACAGGCGATTTATCGCGCAGATTTTTAGCGGCTCGCGGCTGGGAAATTGAAAAGCTTGAAAGTCCTTCAGAAAAAATCAACGTGAAAATTCATTTTATGGGCGGCGTTGACAGCGCGGGCAATGTCACAAAAATTTTGTTTGTAACCGGTACTGAAGATTTAAAAGATGTTGGGGTTGACGTAAAAGTAAAATCTGTACCTTTCAAAGAAAATGACGAAAATATTTTGGTACACCGCGGTTTTAGGGATTATGCAGACGCCGCACTTTCTGAAGGGATTTTAGATTTTTTTGTTGAGTATATCGACAATCACCCCAACGAAAATTTTTACATAACGGGGCACAGTTTGGGCGGGGCAATTTCAATGTTGATAGCGGCGCGGCTTGCAGATGCAGGGGCTGATATGAGCAGAATTAAAGTTGTAACTTTCGGCGCGCCCGCCGTCGGCAATAAAGCCTTTGCTGAAACTTATCAAGACAAAATTAATTTAACCCGCGTTGTAATGGACAGCGACCCTGTCGACGTTTCGTTAAAGCTTTTCGGCTATGCACATTTCGGCGAAGTTGTGAATTACAAGCAGGTTGAATCTTCCACGCAGTATAGCCACTCAATGGCACTTTATCTTGATACCGCGCTTAGAAAATTTTATGACGCAGAATTGGAAATTAAATCCCAAGAAAAAGTTACAACGCCGGTTTTCATTGCGCCTATTAAAATTGTTCAAAAAAGTTTCGCGCAGGTTAATGAAGATTATGTAAAGTCAATCCTGCGCGACGGCTACAAGTCAAGATTTTCAAACATTACATTTGCCGAGCCGAATTTTGCGGAAATAAAAAAAGCCGAAGATTTTTCATACAGCGTCAGAGAATATGTTGACGCCGCCAAAAAATCCGGCTGTAAATTTATAATTGCGCCGCTGATTCATACAAAACCGGTAAAAGAATCGAAACAGCGGGCAACGCGGGTATTGGTTGAAGAAATTGTTTTTGATTCAAATGGAAATATGCTCTCAATGAATACTGCGGGAATGACAACCACCGATGTAACAATTTTGGACGCGGCTTTTTGGGGACAAGAATTTCTGCGCGAAGACAGAGAAAAAACTGTTACAGAAAAATAAATTTTATCCTAAAAATTGAGGCTTCCCTGTTCAATTGGTATTGTCAAGCATATCTACATATTTTTTCATTTGCTCAACTTCTTCTTCATTGTCTGCACCAAAGGTATACTCGCGACCGTTGAAATCTGAAATTGCAAATATAATTTTTCCGTTTTTTTTATCTTGGTACATTCCATAAGTCGCTATTTCGGTTGCTCTAAACCTTCTGCCAAATATAGTAACAAATTCCGGTCCAACTCTCCAATGCATAATTATCAACCGTTACAGAGAACTTATAAAAAGTTATAAACTTTAATGTCTCATTCCTAATTCAACGCGTCCGCTTTCGTCATAACTAATCGCGTTTGCTGTGACGCTCCAAAGGCTTAAATTCCCCGCTAACGTACGGGTACATATGCA
>JAFSZS010000147.1 GCA_017455645.1 Selenomonadaceae bacterium
TGGCGCGGCTTGTACCGGTTCGGGAGCAGGCGGCGGCGGTGTTGCAGGTTCAGGCGCGGGTTCTCCACCCATTGCGCCGCCCATTAACGCGCTAACCAATTCTTTTGCAACCGGTAAAGGTAAAATCTGCATAATTTCGCTGTCGATTAAACCTTCAACTTCCATTCTGAACGAAATGCAAGCAATTTTTTCAGTGCTTTTCGCCATTTCGGTAACAATATCATCTTTGCCTAAGTCAATGAAAGTTACGATAGGCGGCGAAATGTCAATTTTTTTACTGAACATTGTTGAAAGGCTTGTAGCAACCGCGCCCATCATTTGGTTCATTGATTCGCCAACCGCGCTCATTTGAATTTCGTTCAAATTTGGATCGGGATTGGTGCCGTCGCCGCCCATCATTAAATCAGCGATAATTGCGGCGTCGCTGGATTGAATTGCAAGAATATTACTGCCGTTGATTCCGACGGTGTAAGTAACTTCAACCATCAAATAAGGCATTGGGTAGCTGTCTTTGATGATTTTCATTGTAACAATTTTGACAGTAGGCGTTGTGATATTGACTTTGTGTCCTAAGAGCGCAGAAAGCGAAGTTGCCGCGCTGCCCATTGAAATATTTCCAATTTCGCCGAGTGCGTCTTTTTCAATATCAGAAAGTAAATTGCTGGAATCGTCCGGTTCGTCGGGGTTAAATTCTTCTTCCCCGCCGCCGTCGTCATCGTCGTTATCGCCGCCGGCTGCCGCCAAAAGCGCGTCTATTTCAGCTTGGGATAATTCATTATACATTATCGTTATCTTCCTCCTCCGGATTTACGACGCGCGTTATTTGCACCGCCATTTTTTTACCAAAAGTACCGGGTCTGCAATAAAATTTTGCGTTGGAGCCTACTCGGCAGGGTAAATCTTCTTTCACTTTTGTACCCAGTTGCAGTACGTCTCCAAATCCCAACATTAAAAATTCACGAATAGTAATTTGGACTTTCCCAATTTCCACAACGAAGGGAACTTCGGTTTTTTCCAATTTTGATTGAATAATTGCAACTTGATTTTCAGTTTCACTTTTTGAGATTGAAGAAGAAACCCAAAAAGTTGTAGTAAGTTTTGACATAATCGGCTCAAGTACAAGGTAAGGAATACAGATATTCATAATTCCTTCGGTGTCGCCGATTCTAAGTTGGAGCGTGATAATAACAACCATTTCACTTGGAGTAACAATTTGCATGAATTGCGGATTGGATTCTGTAGTTTCCAAAAAAGGATTCATAGGCGTAACGTTTGACCAAGCGTCTTTGAAATGATTCATTGCGGCAGTAACGAAACGGCGCATAACTGCATCTTCAATTTCTGTAAGCACGCGCGTTTTTACTTGAGTATTGCCGTCGCCGCCAAAAACCCTGTCAACATAAGCAAAGGCTATCGCAGTATCAAATTCCAGAATTATATTGCCCTTGAGTGGCGGCACGCCTAGCACGCTTATAAAGCTGGGATTTGCAACAGATTGCACAAATTCTTGATAAGTTAATTGCTCAACCGAGGCAACGTCGACGCTGATAAGTGTTCTTAAATGTGTGCTGAGGTAAGTATTCAGAAGGCGTCCAAAACTTTCGTGCAACATGTACAAAGTACGAATTTGATCCTTTGAAAATTTATCCGGTCTTTTAAAATCGTAGACTTTGATTTTTCTGGTAGTTTCTTCTTTTTTTACCTCGTCAGCATCGACTTCGCCGCTCATAACGCCTTGCAGTAAAGCGTCAATTTCAGCCTGACTTAATACATCCGGCAACCTGTACTCACCTCTCTTTCTTCAGCAAAAAAAATCATTGCAACAAGAAACTTGTAATATAAATATCGTAGACAGAACCGGAGCCTAATTCTGAATTAAGCGCGTCTTTAAGTTGTTTTTTGAGTTCGTCTTGTTTTTCGGCGTCGAATTCTTCAATTTTGGTGGAGCGCAAAAATTGCATTGTGATATCCATAATTTTAATTTCGGCGTCAGGTTGGAAAGTATGAGTTTCTTCATTGATAACTGAAGATCTGCCGGGGTTCATTTCCAAAACTATACCGGCTTTTAAAAATTTGCCGCCGCGCGGTCCGCCAACATTAACCAAAATACCGTCTTTAGGGTCGCCCAATTTCAGAAAAATTCCGTTGTCGTGGTGTCTTCCTTCGCCGCCGTCATCGCCGCCGTTATTTGCGCCCGCCATTATTTGCGTTGTAACAAAAACTGAAATTCCGGCAGCAAGCAACAGGGCAACTACCACGCCAATTACTATAAAAATTATCGGAGATCTTTTCTTGGGTTCAGCAGCAACTTCTCCGCCTTCAGCAGCGGCTTCTGTTTCTTTTTCTTTATCAGCCATTTAATAATTCCTCCAAACTTACTTAGTATTCAAAGCGCGGCGATACTTCATAACGCGACGGACGACTTCTTCCATAGGCTCTTCAACGATAAGCTTTTTGTCGTTCATCAAAGTTATAACGGTATCGGGCGTTTCCTCAATAGTTTGAATGTGCTCGGCGTTGAGGATAAATTCCCCTTTCTTTGAATCTGAATTAAACTTTGTCAACTTAATCATGACTTAACCTCCTAACCAATAAAAGTACAACATTTTCTTTCAAATTTCGATACAAAATTTTAAATTCCTTTAATTAGCCGCGCACAAACATTTTTAAAACAAAAAAAATTTTTCCTTAACAAAAAAAATAAAAGTCTTTCGCTTAAAGGTTAAGCGTGTTATAATTTGTCAAAAATTTTTTTAGGCAGTAGGCAGTAGGCAGTAGGAATTTTACTATTCCCTCTTCACTATTCCCTATTCCCTAAATTTCGACCGAAGGGAGAAATTTTTATGGCGTTTAACGAAGGCAATTTTCAAGACATTATGTCGGAATTTGCGGCAACCCCTGAATTTATTCGTGAAGTTGCGGCGAATTTTCAAAAAGATTTACAAATTGGACTGCGCGACCCCAAAAGTTCTTCAATGAGAATGTTAAAATCTTATGTAGGACTTCCGAGCGGCAAAGAAACGGGCGAATTTTTGGCGTTGGATTTCGGCGGTACAAATGTGCGCGTTTTGAGAATCAAACTTGAGGGCGAGGGACGCTACGAAATTATCAAAAAAGTTGGCGAGCCGCTTATTTTGGAAGGCAAGTATGATTATATCGGCAAAAATTCAACGGCTGATGAAATGTTTGGTTTTTTGGCGCGCTTGATTGATGAAGCGATTGACGGCGACCACTCAACCAAATTTTATCTTGGGCATACTTTTTCTTTCCCGTCAACGCAAGACGATTTAAATAATGCTAAGCTTATCATTTGGACAAAAGAATTTGCAACGCCGGGCGTCGAAGGTAAAGTTGTCAACGATTTACTTTTGGACGCGCTGAAAAAACGCGGGATTGAAAATGTTGTACCGGTTGCGGTTATCAATGATACTGTTGCAGTTTTACTTTCTGCCGCTTACAAACAATCTGAAGTTTACACCGGCTCCATTTACGCCACCGGACACAATACCTGTTATCTTGAATCTTCAATCAAAGACCCCAAAGGTTTTGGCAACGGCGGAATGATTTTAAATCTTGAGTGCGGCAATTTTATGAGGTTGACGCCCAATCGCTTTGACATTGAACTTGATAAAAATTCTGAAAAGCCCGGCGAACAACGCTTTGAAAAAATGGTTTCCGGCAGATATATGGGCGAGCTTTTCAACATGGTTATTGCTGAACTTTTGGACGAAATCGGCAAAAATTACGGCTTTACTTCTATTGATATGTCAGAAATTGTTTTGGACGATACGCCTAACCTTGAAAAGGCTGAAAAAATTATCGAAGAAAAAACCGGTCACAAATTGGAACTTGTTGACTTGAAAAAAATTAAGGAACTTGACGCGGCTATTATAATTCGCTCGGCGCGCCTTGTTACTGCGTCATACGTCGGTATTGTTTGGCAACGTGCGGGCGAAGGCAAAATTGCTACTCAACATGTTGCAGTTGACGGTTCTGTTTATGAAAAAATGCCGCTCGTTCAAGAAAATATCAATAAAGCCCTGCGCGAACTTTTGGGCGAAGACGCAGATAAAGTTGATACAATTTTAGACAACGGCGGCTCCGGTCTCGGCGCGGCTATTGCGGCGGCTATGGCTGTTGAATAGGGAATAGTTTTTAGGGAATAGGGAATAGTTAAAAAAATTGGCGACGTGCTGAAAGGTACGCCGCTTTTTTTGTTGGTGAAATTTTTTTGACAGTATTTTTATTGATATTTAAAATTTGTTTGTGTAAAATTAAAAAAAGCTGAAAAGGAGGCAGTTAAATGGAGCCGATACAGAAAAATAAACTTACTCGCGCAGTAATTGCCAGCAGTTTAATTGTAATGTCAATATTAATTTTCGGTACAATTTGGATTGGTAAAAGTGTCAGCGAAGATACAGAAAAAGCCGTGCGCAATGTCAGCCTTTTATATCTTGACGAATTGGCGGGAAGGCGTGAACAAGTTGTAGCTTCCACGCTTGAAAATTATATAAGCGATATGGATATTGCCCTTGAACTTATCGAGCGCGACGATTTAAGCAGCTTGGAAAATCTGCAAGCGTATCAAGCAAGAATGAAACAACTTTACGGGCTTGAAAGATTTGCATTTGTCGATACAGAAGGCTTGATTTACACTTCACGCGGCACGCGCAACGATATTGCAAAATATAATTTCGACTACAACGAAATTGCCGCGCCGGAAATTTCCATAAAAAATTTGGAAGGCGACAACAAAAAATTAATCGTGGCAATACCGCTGGACAATTTCAAATGTCAAGATAAAACTTTTGTTGTTTGCTTTATGGAAATTGATATGAAACGTATGCTGGGAAATATTTCCCTGCAGTCCACCGGCAACAATTCAACTTTCTGCAACCTTTACACAAGCGACGGAATTTCTTTGACAAATTTTGTATTGGGCGGGCTTGCAAGCGAAAGTAACCTTTTTCACGCAATGCAAAACGCAAATTTTAAAGATGTTCATTCCCCCGAAAATGTTCGCGCAGATTTTGCAACCGGCAGAAAGGGCGTTGTTTCTTTTTCCTATGATAATATCCGTGAAACAATGTACTATGTGCCGGTGCGCGGTACAAATTGGATGCTTACCTACCTTATCAGAGAAAGTGTTATCGGCGAGCAAATCAGCTCAATCACGGACGGAATTATTTTTAGAAATTTGGTACAGATTATTTTAACTGCAATAGTTTTGATTATAATTTTTTCACTGATGATTAACCAAATGCAAAAGGCGTCAAGAATTACTTTTGAAAAGGAAAAAGCCGAAGCTGAAAATTTGGTGCGTCAACAGGAACTTGAAGAACAACTTGCACTGCAGGAAGAACTTTTATCGCAGGAACAAGTTAAAAATCAGCAGGAAAATATGATAACCGCGCTTGCGTCAGATTATCGCAGTGTTTACTATGTCAACCTTGCTGAAGACGAGGGAATTTGTTACAGAAAAGACGCCTCCACCAAAAATACTGTCAAAGTCGGCGAAAAATTCCCCTTCAAAGAATCTTTCACACGCTACGCCAATCTTTTTATTACCGAGCCTTTTCGCGCAGATTTTTTACAGTTCATTGACGTTGAAAATATCCGCCAAAAATTGGAAAATGTCAACGTTATAAATTACCGCTACATTATCAGCTACCACGACAAAGAAAGTTACGAAATGATTAAAATTGTCGGTATAAAAAATTCCGGCGATAAAATTAACACCGTTGGAATTGGTCTTGCCGACATTGACGCCGAAATGAAAGATTCAATCGAAAAAAGCCAAGCCCTAAGCGACGCCCTGCAAACTGCCGAAAATGCAAGCCGCGCCAAAACTGCTTTTCTTTCTTCAATGAGTCATGAAATCCGCACGCCTATGAATGCGATTATCGGACTGGACAGCCTTGCACTCAACGAAAAAGGAATTTCCGAAACTACAAAAAATTATCTTGAAAAAATCGGCGAAAGTGCCAAACATTTACTTTCACTGATTAACGATATTCTGGATATGAGCCGAATTGAGAGCGGCAAGATGATTATCAAAAATGAAGAATTTGCTTTTTCAAAATTGGTGGAGCAGATTAACACGATTTTTAGCGGGCAATGTCAGGAAAAGAAATTGCATTACACCTGCAACATTACCGGCGAAATTGACGATTATTACATTGGCGACGCCGTAAAAATTCGGCAAGTGCTGATAAATATTTTGGGAAATGCCGTAAAATTTACACCGGAAGGCGGCCAGATTGATTTTATCATTGAAAAGACTGCAAGCTTTAACGGCAAGTCTACAATTCAATTCGTGATTCAAGATACCGGTATTGGAATGAGCAAAGAATATCTGCCCAAAATTTTTGAGACTTTCAGTCAAGAAGATTCAACCAATACCAACAAATACGGCAGTACAGGCTTGGGAATGGCAATTACAAAAAATATTGTCGAAATGATGAACGGTACAATTTCTGTCGAAAGTGAAAAAGGCGTCGGCACAAAATTTACCGTCATTGTTACGTTAACTGATTCAGACAAAAAAATTTCTGCCGGCGATGAAGAAATTGAACTTCGCCTGCAAGATATGACAATTTTAGTTATTGACGACGACCCTATTGCTTGCGACCATGCAAAATTGGTTTTAGACTCGGCGGGCGTAGTTTCAGAAATTGCACATTCCGGCGCGGAGGCAATAGAAATGGTAAAACTTCGCCACGCGCGCATGACGCCTTACAATTTAATCATTGTCGATTGGCAAATGCCGGAAATGGACGGCTTGGAAGTTACGCGGCAAATTCGCTCCATTATCGGCGAAGAAACGGCGGTAATTATTTTGACTGCGTACAACTGGGAAGATATTGTTGACGAGGCAATAAAAGCCGGCGTTGACAGTTTCATTTCCAAGCCGCTTTTCTCAAGTAATTTAATCACAGAATTTAAAGCCGCGTTGAAAAAGAAAAGCCAAAAATTAACCGCGCCGCAAAAAAAAGTTGAACTTGAAGGGCGAAAAATTTTACTTGCCGAAGATATGCCGGTAAATGCCGAAATTATGATGATGGTATTGGAAATGCGCGGAATGGAAGGCGAACTTGCAGAAAACGGCGAAATTGCAGTTGAAATGTTCCAAAAATCGCCCATCAATTATTATTCAGCAATTTTAATGGATGTGCGAATGCCTAAAATGGACGGCTTGCAGGCAACGCAAGAAATACGCAAATTGCAACGCCCTGACGCAAAAAAAATTCCAATTATCGCACTTACGGCAAATGCCTTTGATGAAGACGTTCAGCGCAGTTTGCAGGCGGGCTTAAACGCGCACTTGTCAAAGCCTGTGGAGCCTGAAACTTTATTTAAAACTTTGGAAAATATGATACACGATTAATTTTTGACAACGCCCGCGGTATATGATAAATTTTTATCGGTTTTAATTCTGCATGGAGGAATTTTTATGACACAGTTTGACAAAAGAAATATTTCCATGATGATGGATTTTTATGAAATGACAATGGCGAACGGCTACTTTGTAACGGGCGGCGAAAATTCCCGCGTTGCCTTCGATGTTTTTTACAGGCGCAACCCCGACGGCGGCGGCTTTTCGATTTTCGCAGGGCTGGAGCAAATTATTGAGTATGTGGAAAATATGCACTTCACAAAAGACGACGTGGAATATTTCCGCGCCCAAAATCTTTTCAGCGAAGAATTTTTAACTTACCTTGAAAATTTCAAATTTCACGGCGATATTTACGCCTTCCCCGAAGGTACAATCATGTATCCAAACGAGCCGATTATTACGGTTATTGCAGATTTAATTGACGCGCAACTTATCGAAACGGCAATTTTGACACAGATTAACCATCAGTCATTAATTGCAACGAAGGCGCGGCGAATTGTTCGCGCAGCTGAAGGGCGTTTTGTTTCAGACTTTGGAGCGCGGCGAGCACATAATTTTGACGCGGCAACTTACGGAGCGCGCGCGGCTTTTATTGGCGGCGTCAATGGTACTGCAACTGTTTCAGCCGGTAAAATGTTTGACATTCCGATTAACGGCACAATGGCGCACAGTTGGGTAATGTATTTCAAAAACGAATTTGAGGCGTTCAAACGTTACGCAGAAATTTACCCCAAATCTACAACTTTGCTTGTCGATACTTACGACGTAATTCACAGCGGTATACCGAACGCTATAAAAGTTGCAAAGGAAGTTTTGGAACCGGCAGGCAACCGCTTAAAAGGCGTCAGAATTGATTCAGGCGACTTGGCGTATCTTTCAAAGCGCGTCAGGGTAATGTTGGACGCCGCGGGGCTTGAGGATTGTAAAATTATCGTGTCAAACAGTTTGGACGAATTTACAATTACTTCACTTTTAAATCAAGGCGCGGAAATTAACAGCTTCGGTGTCGGTGAAAGATTAATTACCGCAAAATCTGAACCGGTATTCGGCGCGGTTTATAAAATTGTTGCAGTTGGTAATGGAGATAATTTTGAGCCGAGAATTAAAGTCAGTGAAAATGTAGAAAAAATTACAAATCCCGGCTTGAAAAATGTTTATAGAATTTATGACGCCAAAGGTCACGCCGTCGCCGATATGCTCGCAATGATGAATGAAGAAATTGACTTGTCTAAGCCTTTCAGATATATTGACCCGGTTAAGCCGTGGAAACAGCGTGAATTTGTAAATTGTACTGCGCGAAAACTTTTGAAACTTTACGTAAAAGACGGCAAGCGCGTTGAAAATTTGCCAACACTGCAAGAAATTAGGGATTATGTAAAAAATCAGCTGGATAACGAAATTTGGCAGGAAGAGCAACGCTTTGAAAATCCACACCACCATTACTTAGATATGACGCCGAATTATTACGAAATGAAAATGAATTTGCTTTACAAAACACGTTCGCAGTTGAACGGATAATTTTTACAGTGTCTCAATTTGTGAACAATTTTAAAA
>JAFSZS010000148.1 GCA_017455645.1 Selenomonadaceae bacterium
CGAAAGGTGCCAAATATTTCTGTCCATGCTGTATTTTTTATTGTCGGTAGGAATTTCGATATTATGTGCCTTTGCATATTCAATTTCGGCAGTGCGGGAGTCTAAATTCCATTCACGCCACGGCGCAATAATTTTCAATTCGGGCGCAAGTGCTTTAACTGTCAATTCAAAACGAACTTGATCGTTGCCTTTGCCGGTTGCTCCATGTGCAATGGCGTCCGCGCCTTCCTGTTTGGCAATTTCAACCAATTTCTTTGCAATGATAGGACGCGCAAAACTTGTACCGAGCAAATATTTTTCTTCGTAGACTGCGCCGGCTTTAAGCGTCGGGAAGATATAATTTTCAATAAAATCTTTGGTTAAATCTTCAATGAAAACTTTTGACGCGCCGCTTCTCAAAGCTTTATCGTGTACAGCGTTCAATTCGTCGCCCTGTCCTACGTCAGCACAAACTGCAATGACTTCACAACCGTAATTTTCTTTAAGCCACGGGATAATTACCGAAGTATCAAGCCCGCCGGAATACGCCAATACAACTTTTTTAACTTTTTCCATTTTTAAACTTCCTTCCAATTTACAATTAAATTAACTTTGCAAGTTTAGCAAAAAAAATATACCGCGTCAAATTTAGGGAATAGGGATATAGGGAATAGGGATATAGGGAATAGTGGGTAGGGGTTAGGGAAAATAAAAATTATAATTGCGGCAAAAGTTACTTTTTAACTTGACTTATCGTGTTAAAATACCTACAATCGCTTTTATATTTTGAGAGAGGCAGCTGGTTTTTTTGATTTAATTTAGCAGATTTTCAAGGATTCAGAAATTTTTTTTACCGCAAGGGAAGGGGTCGTACTGTATGAATAATTTAAGTGTAAGTGCAAAATTGCTTGTTATCAATGCAATAGCACTTATCGGCTTGGGGATTGTGGCTCTTATCGGCTACAACGGCGTTCAAAGTGCAAAGGCTGACATTGAGTTGATTTATAATCGCTATTACAATTCAATGTTCTATGTTTCAAGAATTCGCTACAATATAAGATACGCGCAAGTTCAATCAACTTTAACACCAATGGTATTTGATGAAAAATTACTTGCTTCACGCCGCGCAAAATACGATAAAGCTATAGCTGACGCTGAAGAATATATGGCAGCTTATGAAAAAAATATTGCCGCCGATCCACATTTGGTAACTGAACTTAACGACGCAAAAGTAGATTGGGAAAAATTTAAAGTCGGCAGTGCACATTTAATGCAAATGGCTCCGCCGCCTGCAGCCGCTACAGACAGAGAAGTTATGGCTAACCACAGAAACGCCGCTATGGATTATTACGAAGAAAATTGTATGCCTTACGCAGTTTCAGCCAATGAAAAATTTTCTAAAGTACAAGATGGCGTCCGTGAACGTTCAGATAAAACTTTTAATCAATCTATGGAAGATATTGCCGGTATCGTTATGAAATTCTTTGTTACTGTCGGTATTGTTATGGTTGTAATTGTTATTGTCAGCCGCTACATTTCCAACGGTATCACAAGCCCGCTTGAAAGAATGGTACAACTTTTCGGACTTCTCAAAAAAGGCGACTTCAGAAAGAGCGATTTAATCGACCCGAACCGCGGCGACGAATTTGGCGTAATGTCACAGGCTATTCGTGATATGCGTCAAACTATTGCTAACCTTTTGCAGAAAACCAGCAATTCTTCCGAGCAATTAGCGGCGTCTTCGCAGGAACTTAACGCAAGTGCTAACCAGGCTTCGCAAGCGTCAGAACAGGTTGCACAATCCGTTACAAAATCTGCCGGCGAAGTTGTCGAGCAACAAAAAGACGTCGGTAATTCACTTGAGGCAATTAACGCCGCCATGGTTTCAATAGACAATATCGGCAAAACTGCTGATAATGTTTCTGCACATGCAACTAAAGCAAACAATCAAGCTACTGTCGGCAATAAAGCCG
>JAFSZS010000149.1 GCA_017455645.1 Selenomonadaceae bacterium
GCGTTTCTTTCTTTGCGCCAAAGAAAGAAATGCGTTTATTAAATAAAAATATTAAAATTACAAAATCAATTGCAACGAAAATTTTTTTGAAAATTTGTTAGGAGATGTATTTTAATTGAGTAATTTTATTCCAAGCATGGTAAATCCCTCAACAGATGAAATGGTAAAACGCACGCACAGCCGCTACACTTTGGTTGTATTGGCGTCAAAGCGTGCGCGTCAACTTTTGGCGGGCGAAAAATGCCACGTTGAAAACCCTTCAAATAAATTCGTTACAAACGCAATGGAAGAAATTTACGAAGGCAAAATTACTTACTCAATGAATGGAGAAACCGCCGAATGAATGAACTGCAAGGCAAAAATATTTTAATCGGCGTAACCGGCGGAATTGCGGCTTACAAAGTTGTTGAAGTTGTCAGCCGCCTAAAAAAATTGGGCGCAGAAGTCCGCGTAGTTATGACACGCGCCGCCGCCGAATTTGTCGCCCCGCGCACCTTTCAAGAAATTACAAAAAATCCCGTGTCTGTAGAAATGTTTGCAGGCGCGGTTAATTTTCACGTTGAGCATATCGCACTCGCAAATTTCGCCGACGTGGTTTTAATCGCTCCGGCAACCGCAAATTTTTTGGCAAAGGCGGCGCACGGTATAGCCGACGATTTATTGACAACAATAATTTTGGCAACGCCCGCGCCCTTGATGGTTGCGCCTTCAATGAATACTTTAATGTTGGAACACCCCGCAACTCAAAAAAATATCGAAATTCTGGAAAACCGCGGCGTAAAAATTATTGACGCTGAAATTGGCTTGTTGGCGTGCGGCACGAGCGGCAAGGGCAGATTAGCCGAGCCGGAAAATATTTGTGAAGAATTGGTAAAATTTTTCGCCCCCAAAAATCTTGCCGGTAAAAAAATTCTTGTAACTGCGGGCGGCACGATTGAACCTATTGACCCCGTGCGATTTATCGGCAACCGTTCAAGCGGGAAAATGGGCTACGAAATTGCAAAGGCGGCGCAAGTTCACGGCGCGGAAGTTATTTTAATTTCCGGCAATGCCACTGTTGACGCGCCTAAAAATTTAAAATTTATCAAAGTCGAAACTGCCGAGCAAATGCGCACTGAAGTTTTGGAAGAATTTGATTCTGTTGACGCGGTTATAATGTCAGCCGCCGTTTCTGATTATCGAGCCAAAAATATTTCCCCCCAAAAAATTAAAAAAGACAACGAAAATTTGACGATTGAACTTGTAAAAAATCCAGATATTTTGAAAGAATTGGGACAGCGCAAAAAAAATCAACTGCTTGTAGGATTTGCCGCCGAAACTCAAAACGTTATCGAGTACGCCAAAAATAAAATCGTCGAAAAGAATTTAGATTTTATCGTTGCAAATGACGTTTCAAAGGAAGGCGCGGGCTTTTCCGTCGATACAAATATTACCTCAATCATTACTCGCGCAGGTGAAATTGAAAATTTTGCAAAAATGTCAAAGGCTGAACTTGCCGAAAAAATTATTTTGCGCGTCGCTGAAAGGTTATTGTCATGCGAGAAGTAATTCAAGAAAAAATTTTAAGCAATATTTCAGCCGGTATACTTTTTGTAAAAAACGGCGTTATACAATATGCAAATCCCGCCGCCGAAAAAATTTTAAATAAGTCCTTCGCCGAAATGCAGGGCAATTCTTTTGCCGAAATTTTTATAGAATATAAAGAAAATGACGATTTTAACCAAGTTGTGCTTGATTCGATTGTTGATTATGCCAACGCTCATGAAAATGTTGTACAATATTTTGACGGCAAAAATATCAAGTACTTGCATATGAAAACTTCAGCTCTGCGCGAAGGTATGCAAAAGTTGGGAATTTTAATTTTGCTTGACGATATTACCGAGCTTATGAAATTGCGAGGCGTCGAATTGGATTTACAAAAAATTCAGGAACTCAATCAGCAACTTAGACAGCGCAACCAGCAACTTAAAATCGAAGCAGAAACCGACAAATTGACCGGCTTGCTGAACAAAAAAGCTATGGAAAATTTGTGCGCGGATTATCTGCAAAGTCTTACAGAAAATGAAACGGCGGCGTTGTACGTTATCGACTTGGACCACTTCAAAGAAGCAAATGACACGTACGGGCACCAGTGCGGCGATATGATTCTTCAGATTTTCGCAAATTCGTTGCAAGAAATTTTTGCTGAAAATGCTTACGTCGGAAGATTCGGCGGCGATGAATTTGTAATTCTGCTGAAAAATCCCGGCGACGAAAATTTTGTAACCGGCAAGGCGCGGGAAATTTTAAAAGCGGCAAAAAATATTTTTATTGAGGGAATGAAAATAAAAATTACGGCGAGTATTGGAGCGGTAAATGTTTCAGCCGCTGCCGAATACGAAAAAGTTTTTGCGCTTGCAGATAAGGCGGTTTATTTCGTCAAGGAAAACGGGCGCAATAATTTTCATATTAACCGCAATTAACAAATTTGCAGGAAAAATTTTGTAACCGGCAAGGCGCGGGAAATTTTAAAAGCGGCAAAAAATATTTTTATTGAGGGAATGAAAATAAAAATTACGGCGAGCATTGGCGCGGTAACTGTTTCAGCTGCCGCCGAATACGAAAAAGTTTTTGCGCTTGCAGATAAGGCGGTTTACTTCGTCAAGGAAAACGGGCGCAATAATTTTCATATTAACCGCAATTAACAAATTTGCAGGAAAAATTTTACAATCTGCCGAATAAGCCTAGAAATTTTTTAGACTGAAAGGCAGATTTTTTTTGGTATATTTGCTCAAGTTCGGCGCAAGCTGGATATTGCCGCCCGGACTTTTTATTATATTGTTGATAATTTTGACAATCTACTTAACGCGCTTCAACTTTAAAATTTCGTTACTGGTAGGATTTTGGACGCTGATTTTTTATTTAATGTGTACCGGCTTTGTTGCTGAAAAGGCAATGGGTTGGTTGGAGCAAAAATATTCTCCGCCAACTCAAACAGAATTAAATTCGGCTGATGTTATAATAATGCTGGGCGGCGGCGCAATTCGTGATGCGCAAGACGTGGACGGCGAAGGTACACTTTGCGCGAGTCCCGCCAACAGACTTTTAACCGCCGTAAGACTTCAAAAAATGTTAAACTTGCCAATACTTTTAAGCGGCGGACAAGTTTACAGCGACAGCGGCGCAGAAGCTGTTATCGCTCTAAGAATTTTGCAAACGCTTGAGGTTCCGACTGAAAAAATTTTGATTGAAACCAAAAGCGTCAACACAACTCAAAATGCAATTTTTTCCGCACAAATCCTGCGCGAGAAAAATTTACATAAACCAATAATTGTAACTTCGGCGTTCCATATGCGGCGAGCAGTTTTAAATTTTGAGCAGCAGGGAATTGAAGTAATTCCTTTTCCAACTGATTTTCTTGTACCGCGGGAGCCGAAATTTCACTATACCAAAATTCGTCCGCAATCTGAAGCATTGCTGCTGAATGTAACTGTAATGCAGGAAGTGTTGCGCACATTTGTAACAGAAATTTTCAAAGTGTGAGGTGTGTTGAATTGAAAAAATTAATCGTCATAGAAGGAACTGACGGCTCGGGTAAAGCTACGCAGACCACAAGGCTTTTTGAACGTCTTAGAAATTTGCGCGTAAATGTTATGCGCGTTTCTTTTCCAAATTATGAAAGTGAATCTTCCGCGCTGATTAAAATGTATTTGCGCGGCGATTTTGGCGGCACTGCTGAAAGTGTCAATCCCTACGCGGCGGCTATGTTTTACGCGGTTGACAGGTTTGCAAGTTTTCAAAATTGGAAAAATTTTTATTATGAAGGCGGCGTTGTACTTTGTGACAGGTATGTTTCTTCAAACGCTGCACACCAAGCCGCCAAATTTTCACGTAAAGTTGACAGAGAAAAATTTTGTAATTGGCTTGAAGATTTAGAATTTAAAAAATTTCAACTGCCGCGCCCCGATATCACAATTTTTTTGGATATGCCGCCGGAAATTTCCGCTATGTTGCGTCAAAAACGCGGGCGCGATGACTTGCATGAATCTGATTTTAATTATATGGTTAAGGCTTACAAAACTTATTGCGAACTCGCCAAAAAGTACAACTGGAAAGTTATAAACTGCGCCGCAAATAATTTCGCCCGCAGTACGATTGACATTGAGCAGGATATTTTTAGAATTGTTGAAGAAATGCTCCTTAGTTAGTGTCAAAAATTTTAAATAAATTTGGAGGCGTTAATTTGCTGAAAGAAGTTATAATCGTCGAAGGCAAAATGGACGTTGTCGCCGTTAGTAAGGCTGTCGAGGCTGACTGCATTATTACTAACGGTTTTCATTTTAATAAAAAAACTTTAGCGAACATTGCGGCGGCGTACAAAAAGCGCGGGATAATTATTTTGACAGACCCCGACACTGCCGGCGAAAATATCAGAAAGTTTCTTACTCAAAAATTCCCCGGCGCAAAACACGCGTACATTTCCAAAGATGAAGCAACGGCTAATGACGATATAGGCGTGGAGCAAGCAAGCTCCGAATCAATCAGAAATGCGCTTGCGAAAGTTCATACTTTGAATTTAAATCCTCGCGCAGAATTTACGGCGGCTGAAATGTTGCAATACGGCTTAAGCGGCGGCGCGGAAAGTTCAAAATTTCGTGACAAAATGGGCGCGGCGTTGGGTATTGGTTACGGCAATGTTAAAACTTTTGTAAATCGTTTAAATTCTTACGGCGTGACTCGCGCAGAATTTCTGGAGGCGTTGAAAAATGTTGCACCCGAAAATTGCTAACATTGCGGCAACTCGACACATTTTAAAGACTTTCAACTTGCGGGCGTCAAAAAAGCTCGGGCAAAATTTTTTGATTGATTCAAGCGTTGTACAAAAAATAGTTGACGCGGCGGAAATTTCGGCGGGCGATGAAGTTTTGGAAATTGGACCGGGAATTGGAACATTGACGCAGGGATTATTGGAAGCCGGCGCAAAAGTTACAGCGGTTGAGTTAGATAAAAAATTACCCGCCGTTCTTGAAAAAACTTTGGCGGGTTATGAAAATTTTAAACTGATTCAAGGCGATATTTTGAAAGTTGACATTGAAGAAATAATGCCGCCGAATTTCAAAGTTGTAGCGAATTTGCCTTACTATATCACGACGCAAATTTTGTTGACGCTGTTGGAAAAAAAATTGCCGGTAACAAAAATTGTAACAATGGTGCAAAAAGAAGTTGCCGAGCGAATGACAGCCGCCCCCAATTCCAAAATTTACGGCGCAATGACTGTAGCCGTACAATTTCGCGCAGATGTCAAAGTTGCGTTTGAAGTGCCGCCTTCAGCATTTTTGCCGCGCCCCGAAGTTACAAGCGCGGTTGTAGTTTGTGAAGTTCGAGAATCGCCTTTCAAAGTTGCCGACGAGGAATTTTTTATAAAAGTTGTGCGGGCGTCATTTGGGCAGCGCAGAAAAACTTTGTTAAACTCTTTGCTCGGCGCAGGCTTTTTGCGTGAAAGAATTTTGGCGGCGTTGCAACTTGCAAATATTGCCCCCGACCGTCGCGCAGAAACTTTATCAATCGCAGATTTTGTAAATTTGTCCAACGCGATTTTAAAGCCGCTCTAGACGCCCGTATTTGCCCCAGAATGCGCCTCTCAAAGTGTCTTGGTACTTTTATGTATAAAAAAAATAAACCGCCCTTAAAATCGAAATGAGGGCGTTTTTTTATGGAAAATAATTTGGTGCAAAAAAAAATTGCCTTCCGGCAACTTTTTACTTGCGTTATTTAAACCGTTGTAGTATAATGTTCTTAGAATAAAAACTAAATATTAACAACGGCAAGACATTTACCATTTTTACAATGAAATTATACCTTGCCGCCGGTTGATTGTCAAGTTTTTATCTAATCAAGTTTAAGGAAGGTGTTTATTATGGAAAATCAAATTTTAGTCTTTGAGCACGAAAAATTTGGTAAAGTTCGCTGCTACATTGACGAGAACGGCACGGCGTTTTTCAACGTAGAAGATATTGCACGCGGGCTTGGTTTTACTCAAACTAAAAATGGAGTTGAGTATATTCGGTATGAGACAATTAATAAATTTCTGAATCAATTTGGTTATAATTCATTTTCCCAGCTTGTTGGGAAAGATGATTTTATTCCCGAAAATATGGTGTATCGTCTTGCAATGAAGGCAAAAAATGAAACTGCAGAAAATTTTCAAGCGTGGCTCGCAGATGATGTTGTTCCTGCCATTCGTAAAACCGGCTCTTATTCTTTGCCAAATGCTGAAACTTTGCCGAAAGTTGAAACAGAAGTTGCAGTGCAAAATTCAGTTGAAATGAAATTGATTGTAGCACCTGCGCTCAAAGATGTTGAAATTGCAGTTGAAATTGTCGAAAGACTTTACGGCGTCAAACGCGGTATTGCATTGGTACATTGCAAAAATTCAGTTGAAAAAAATCATCACGTAGATTTGAGCGATTTTGATAAATTACTTCCGCCCGCTGAACACGAAATAGGATATTTGACGCCTTCGCAACTTGCAAAAATCGCCGGCTTAAAATCTGCACAGGAAGTCAACAAAAAATTGCTTGAACTCGGCTTTCAAAAAAAAGACGGGCACGGCGGCTACATTTTGACAGAAAAAGGCAAAGACTGCGGCGAAGCAATTCCCTACGAAAGAAACGGGCACAGCGGCTATCAGCTTAGATGGATCAGCGAAGTTGCAGATTTTATTGAAAAGTAAATCAAAAATTTTTTCCAACAAAAAAACCTGCGCGAAGGTACGCAGGTTAATTTTTTTGCGCAATTAAAATTTCATCACGCCAATAGCAATAAAAAATTTTCAGCCACCGAAATAAAAGGCTCGCTCCACGCAACAACTTTTGAGGCGAAACTGAAGCCGCGCTCCACATTTTCACGCGCCACAAACGGTACACTTGCAACAACTTTGCCGTTGTACTTTAAATTCGCTTTGCCGACAATATCGCCAACTTTAATCCCGCCGTCCACAACTTTTGGCAATTTGTATTCAACCGTTAATTTTTGCCTGTACTCATCTTTCAGCAGCGGATAATTTAAATCTTCCGCAAGCCCAACTTCAAGGGTTGCCTTTTTGCCGTCGCGCACAAAAACTTTTTTCTCAACTTTGTCTTTGTCAATGCCGTAAATCGAAGACACGCGGTCAAATCCGTAATCCAACAAAATTTCGGCGTCCTTGAAGCGTGTATCAGTGTCCGTTGCGTGCATAATTATTGCGATTAATTCAATATCGCCGCGTTTAGCTGACGCCGCCAAACAACCGCCCGCCTTGCGTGTCCAGCCGGTTTTAATTCCGCTGATACCTTTGTACTTGCCCAAAAGTTTGTTTGTGTTTTCAACTTTTACCGTGACGCTTGAGGGCTCCAGCCAATGAATGGTTTCACGCTGCGTAGAAACAATATCCCGAAAATCCCAATTATCCATACAGTAAGCCGCAATTTTCGCCATATCCCGCGCCGTCGAATAGTGATTTTCATTTGGCAAGCCGTTAGGATTTTCAAAGTGCGTATTCGTGCAACCAATTTCAAGTGCCTTTTCGTTCATCAAATCTGAAAAAGTTTTTACGTCGCCGGAAATTGTTTCAGCTATTGCAACCGCTCCGCCGTTATCTGAAACAAGCATCATACCGCGCAAAAGTTCACTTACCAAAAGTACGTCGTTTTTTTGAAGTTGTAAATCTGAATCTTCGGTATACGCCGCTTCCTGCGAAATTGTTACCATTTCGTCAGGGAAAAGATTTTCTAACCCCAAAATGCACGTCATCATTTTTGTCATACTTGCCGGCGGGCGTGCAATATCTGCATTTTTTTCATAAATGACGCGCCCCGTTGTCGCCTCAATTAAAATTGCAGAATCCGCCGTAATTTTTAAATCTTTTTCCGCCGCCTGTACCGGTAAACTAAAAATGAATAATGAAAAAATAATTGCTGTAAAAATTCTGTACATGCCGTTCACTCCTTTTTAATGAATTTTAGCTGAATTTTTTCTGAACGTCAACCTTGCAAGCCGCGGCAACGTAATTTATAATAAAAAAAATTTTTGAAGGAGTGATTTTTTTGGCAGGTGAACAGGCTGATATAAAAAAATCTGCGCGCTCGGAACGCGGGCGGCAAATCAGAAATTATATTTTGCAATGGTTGGAACTTTTTATAGGCGCGGTAATTGCTTCGATAGGGCTTGAACTTTTTCTGATACCTAATCAAGTTATTGACGGCGGCGTGGTCGGCTTGTCGATTATGGGTCATTACATGATGAACAATATCCCGTTCGGAATTTTTTTGGTAGTATTGAATATTCCCTTTTTGTACATTGGTTACAAGCACATTGGAAAAAATTTTGCAATTTCAACGGTTATTGCGGTAATAATGTTGAGTCTTTGCTCGGAATATGCGGCAGAATTTGACAAAGTTACAAACGACCCGTTTTTGGCGGCGATTTTCGGCGGAATTATTGACGGTATAGGCGTCGGTATAATTATGCGGGCGGGCGGCTCGTTGGACGGTACAGAAATTGTTGCAATTATCGCTGATAAACATTCGCCCTTTTCAGTCGGTGAAGTTGTAATGTTTATCAATCTTTTCATTTTGAGCGGCGCGGGACTTTTATTTGGTTGGGATAAAGCAATGTATTCGCTTGTTGCATATTTTGTAATTGCTAAAATGATTGACGTTGTAACAAAGGGCTTTGATGAAACTTATGCAGTTATGATAGTTACAAAAGACCCAATCGAAGTTACGGACGAACTTAACCGGCAACTTGGGCGCGGCGTTACAATTTTGCACGGGCAGGGCGGCTATACCAAACTGCCGAAAGAAATTTTATATTGCGTCGTCAACCGGCTTGAGGTTACAAAAGTTAAAGAAATTGTTTTGTCGATGGACGAAAACGCCTTTGTTACAATTAATTCGGTTTATGATATTGTCGGCGGCAGATTTAAAACTAAAGGACACTAAAAAAATAACGGCGGGCTAAAATTGCTCGCCGCTTTTTTGTTTCAAAAGTTTTGAATTTTTTCTCCCAAAGTGTAAAATTTATTGTTACAATCATTTGGCAATTTACTTATGATTTGCTTAACTTCGTCAACATTACGGACAATTGCTTTGTATCTTTCTCCGGTTCTCGTGTTAAAAAATATCCAAATATCGTCAACAGAATCAGAATTATTGCCGCTATTGCCAACGTTGATATTTTTTGAGGTTTTGGAGTCGGCTTTGTTATTGGCGTGGTCTTTGTCATTGAATTTTTTTTTTCCTGTTGGTCAGATTCATAGCGTTTGATATTACTTTTCGCAGTTTCTATGGCATCAAATTTATTGCTGGTAATTATACTGTATTTTTTGACATTGGAACAAAAATTTTTATTGTTTTTTAGGCAGTAAGCCACAAGTTCCCAAGATTCATTTTCCCCCAAAATATAGAACTCAATCTTTTTATTGTTGCCGGTAAAAAATTTAATGTTTTTGGGAATTTTTTCATCGACAGTAAAAAGTTTATCGTCATTTAAAAATACAGTTTGAAAAGCTTTCTCTTTCCATTTTGGCGCAAGATATTTTTTGAACATTTCCCAAATTACAGCGTTGTTGACATTGGGGACTGTATCACCTTTGTATGAATAGCCCAAAAAAACATTAAACCTTCTTCCAAATTTATCGCAAAAATCTTTAACGTCTATATCTTTAAAATTATCTTCAATAAATTCTTGAAGATTGCAAGCAATTCCGGCAATGTGAATATTTTTTTCTTCGTCATAGGCAGTAATGAAGCGGGGCTCCTCTAAATCTCCCAGAGCGGCAAAAATTTTATCCCGCGCCCATTTGATATTTAAATCAGCATGGCGAACAGCAAAATTATCGTTAAAATCTACAAAATATGTTCGGCTATAAATTAGCGGTGCTATTTTCATTTTCAACGCCGTTACAGAGAACTTATAAAAAGTTATAAACTTTAATGTCTCATTCCTAATTCAACGCGTCCGCTTTCGTCATAACTAATCGCGTTTGCTGTGACGCTCCAAAGGCTTAAATTCCCCGCTAACGTACGGGTACATATGCA
>JAFSZS010000150.1 GCA_017455645.1 Selenomonadaceae bacterium
GAGGAGGAGGAGGATTTGGAGGAGGAGGAGGATTTACTGTAACCGGATTTTGAACAGGCGGCAAATTTTTTTGAACGGGCGGATTATATTCACAAAAAACAAAAGTATTTTCGGTACTTGCAATGTAAATAGTATCGCCGATTTTCAGCGGGTACGGTTGATACGGGTTAATTTTTTGACCGTTCAACCAAGTGCCGGTTTTTGAAAAATCTGTCAGTGTCCAAAAATTTTCCTGCGGTACAAGTTGACAATGAAAAGCCTCAACGCCGGAATTTGTAGAATTAAAATAAACTATGGAGCAAGAATTTGGATCTGTACCAATTCCAATGGCTCTGTTGGGCAAAGGAAAAAGGCAATCATTTTTTTCGCCGCCTTTGCCCAAAATTGCGAAGTTTTCCGGTAAAAATAAATTTTGTGGCATTGAAGTCTCCTAATTCTTTAAGCATTCGATAATAATTGCGGTAAAATTATCTTGGCTGGGAATTTCCAAAGATAAAATTTTTTGCTGAATCTGTTGAGCGGCATTCAGTGCATCACTCGATAAAGCCGAAATAATTTCTTCATTTTCAAGGGCATTGTAGACGCCGTCAGAGCAAATCAAAATTTTATCGCCGGCTTGCAAGGGAATTGAATTTTGGTCAAAAGTATTGAAACTGCCCATTCCAATATAAGCTGTAAGCGCGTCGCGTTTTGGATTTACGTACGGCTCATTTGCGTCGACTTCGCCGCGCTCGGCTTGTTCTTTCAGCAACGCCGCGAAATTATGCTCCTTGTTTTTCAAAGTCAAAACATTATTACGCAATAAGTAAAGATGACTGTCGCCGACGGAAATATAATGAAGTTGAAAATCTTTCATTAAAACTGCAATCAAAGTGGAGCCGCCGTTTACGCCGTTATTTTTCTGAAAATCTTCAGCGTTAAATTCTGCTGCGCGAGCGGCATTGTAAAGAAAATCCACCGGCTCAAAAGTAAATTGGTTGTTGTAATGATTTAAAAAAGTGTCTGTAACCAATCTGCTGATATTTGCCCCGGCTTCCAAGCCGCCCATACCGTCAGCCACAACTGCCATTAATCCCTTTCTTGCAATAATGTTTTGATTATCGATATTTGATATGCAGAATGAATCTTGCTGTTCCTTTCTACTGCCGATGTGCTGCAAATTGCCCACTCTGAAAGAAAAATTTTTTTCAACAGTCGGCGTATCTGCCGTAACCACGATTGTATCTTGTGCACCGTTATTTTTTGGCGTTTTATTTATATTTGGAGTTGGTTTATTTAAATTCGGCGTTGAATTTTTTATTGTTGATTGAGAATTATTTGGAATGTCAGGCTCTTTCGACGAGTTGTTCATATTGTTTAATTTTATTTTCATTTTGCGGAAATTGTATATCAGCCAAATTAAAACAATCGTCAACACAATTAAAGCGACAATAATCCCGGTCATTAAATCGAAATTGCCGAAAAATGATTCATCGTTAGCCTTTTCAGTTTCAGAATCTTTTGTTTTATCTTGAGTCTCACTTCCCGCGGAAACAGTGCCGACATTTGAAATATTTTCTTGTGCAGGGTCTTTACCCTCCACTTTGTCCTTTGCATTTCCGGTATCAGAATTTTTATTTTTATCCTGCTCATTTTTGGAAGTGTTATTATCATCTTCAGTGGACTTAGTGTCTTTTTCGACGCCATTTTTTTCAATGTCTTCAATTTTTTGTTCTTTATCTGGTTCTTCTTGTGCAGTTTTATTATCTGCTGTAACGGCGGCGTTTGTTTGATTGTTTTTATTTACAGGATTTGGTAAATCGTTGTAACAGCCGGATATAACTAAACTTGCAAAAAGAATCAGCAGTAAAAAAATTTTTTTCATATTTTCCAGTTCCATTTCACGTCTTGTTGTTCCAACGGGATAAATACCAACAATGAATTTCCAATTCTGATTTGGTCGCCCCTTTTCAGTTGTGTTATTGAAACCAGCGGCTGATTGTTAATATACACGAAAGAAGAGCCGCCTTTTTCGGCAAAATAACGATGATTGAGCATATCATAAGAAACGGTAAGATGTTTTTCCCTTGAAACGTATTCATCACTCAAAGAAATATCTTGATTTTCATTGCGCCCGACATAATTAAATTGCGCGTGAAGTCTAAAATCTTTGCCAATATCCTTTCCTTCTACACAAACTAACCAGCCCACTACAGGTCTTACGCGAGGTTGTGGAGTAGGCGGTTGTGGTTGTGGGGCAGGTTGTAATGAAGCGGATTGAGATTGTGCTGTTTGAATTATTAAGCTATTATGTACTACAGTGGGATTTTGTTGGGGACGTTGTTTATTGGGGCTACAAATTGGGCAAGATGAATATACTGAGCTGTCATATTGGTGTCCATTTGGGCAAACCATCATTGTAGGAGTCATTCCGACTTGCGGCGGGTTAATTGGAGTTGTAGGGGGAACGCCGCC
>JAFSZS010000151.1 GCA_017455645.1 Selenomonadaceae bacterium
AGAACAAGCTACTTCAACTTCAGAAATTCTTTCTAATCTTGAGCGCGCCAAAAAAGCTATTGAAGGGCTTCAAGATTATATTGACGCAATGAAATAATTTAATATGGCGAACAAAAAAAGAATTGCCGTTGCAATGAGCGGCGGAGTTGACAGCTCATTGACAGCGGCTCTTTTAATTCAACAAGGCTTTGAAGTTTTCGGCGTTACAATGCAACTCAAAGACGATTCAGCCGAATTTGACGACGCCCAAAAAGTTGCCGCGCAGTTGGGGATTAAGCATTTTACAGCAGATTTCAGAAAAATTTTTCGCGCAGAAATTGAAAATTATTTTGTTGAAGAATATTTAAAAGGGCGCACGCCTAACCCTTGTGTACTTTGCAACAAAAAAATTAAATTCGGCAAACTTTTAGACTTCGCGCAGGAGCAAGGCGCAGATTTTTTGGCAACCGGTCATTACGCACGAATTATTTTTGAAGACGGCAGATTCAAACTGAAAAAAGCCTTTGACTTGAAAAAGGATCAATCCTACGTGCTTTACAATTTGACGCCGGAAAAACTTTCAAAAATTATTTTGCCGCTCGGCGAATTTTCAAAGACTGAAACCCGCGCACTTGCCGAAAAATTAAATTTAATTTCTGCGCACAAAAAAGACAGTCAAGAAATTTGTTTTGTACCGAATGACGATTATAAATCTTTTATCGCCGCTCGCGCAGATTCTGCTGACGCCTTACAACCGGGCGAAATTGTGAACACTGCCGGAAAAGTTTTGGGTTATCATAACGGCGTTGCAAATTATACAATCGGTCAACGAAAAGGCTTGGGAATTGCCGCCGAAAATCCTTTGTACGTTTTGAAATTGGATGTGGAAAATCGGCGCGTCATTGTCGGCAACAACGCTGAAACTTTTTCAAATGAATTGACGGCTGAAAATGTGCACTGGATTTACCCGCCAAAATTTCCTGCGCGACTGCAATGCAAAATTCGCTACGGTCCGCGCGTGTCAAATTGTACGGTTAAAAATTTGGGTGAAAATCTGCGCGTAATTTTTGACGAGCCGCAACGCGCAATTACTGCCGGTCAATCTGTAGTTTTTTATGACGGCAAAGAAGTTTTGGGCGGAGGGGTTATTACCGGTTAAAAAAGCCCGTAAATGCCCTTGAGAGCCTCCAGGATTAGTTTTCTGGGCTCAAGGGTACAAATATATCAAAAATTTTTTCAAACGGCTTACAGGCGATTTTGGGCGAATTTGACAGCCAAAATTTTCTGAGCGAATTTTTTAATTTCAATCTGTAATTTTTAATGGCGAGGGGTATTATCAAAGGTTAAAAAATAAGCCCGTAAAGGCACTTGAGAGCCACCAGGATTAGTTTTCAGGGCTTAAGGGTACAAATATATCAAAAAGTTTTGCAACGCGGCTTACAGGCGATTCTAGACGCAAAAGCACTTGTTTTAAATTTTGGAGAAATTTTTATGGAAATCAAAGGAAAATACAACGTTGCAAAAGTCTTTACAGAAAATATCGGACCGGAATGTTTTTTTGGCAGGGTAAAGCCGTTGCTGAACTCAAAAATAATAAATACGGCGTTGCTGATTTAATCGAACAACTTAAAAAGAACGGACGAGAATCTGAAATTGAGGCTGAAGTTGCCAAAGTCAAAAGTCAAAATCGTGATATTCCCAACGAACTTGCTTTTCTTGGCGGCGAGGAAATGAAAGGTTTATTGACCAAGAAAATAAAATCCTGCGAAAAGGCGCAATTTCTTCTTACGCTGATGAAGAAGTTTTAATTCCAATGAATATGCGAGACGGCAGTTTAACTTGTGTCGGCAAGGGCAATGAAGACCGGAATTATTCGGCTCCGCACGGCGCAGGGCGTATTATGTCACGCGCCGCGGCTAAAGAATTAATTTCTCTTGAAGATTTTCAACAATCTATGGACGGAATTTTTTCAACTTCAATCAGTGAAGGTACAATCGACGAATCGCCAATGGTTTATAAACCGGCGGCAGAAATTGAAAATTTAATTGCTCCAACTGTTGAAGTGCGCGAGCATTTGAAACCTTTATACAATTTTTAGGGAGTAGGGAATAGGGAATAGGGAGTAGGGGTATAGGGAGTAGAAAAAAGTTTTCACTATCCACTACCCACTAATCACTACCCACTACTCCCTAAAATCGACTGAAAGGAGATTTTTAACGATGGCTACTCACGTAATCGAAGAGGCGCGGCGTTGTTTGCAGTGTAAAAAACCGCTCTGCAGATTGAAAGGCTGCCCAATCCAAACAAATATTCCGGAAATGATACGCCTTTTCTTGGACGGCAAAACTCAAGAAGCCGGCAAAATGCTTTTCGACAATAACCCGCTGTCAATAGTTTGTTCGCTTGTCTGCGATCATGAACACCAATGCGAAGGCAACTGTATTCAAGGCAAACGCAAGGAAGGCTCCGCCGTTCAAATCCCAAATATCGAACATTACATTTCTGATTCTTATTTTGACAAGGCAACGATTGAAAAATTGCCTGATACAGGGCAATCTGTAGCAATAATCGGCGCGGGTCCTGCAGGTATTACCATTGCCGTAAAACTTGCCGCGCTCGGTTACAGAATTACTATCTTTGAACGTATGGATAAAATCGGCGGGATGATGCGTTACGGTATCCCCGCTTTTCGTTTACCGAGAATTATTTTGGACAGGTACGCAACCAAACTGCGCGAAATGGGGATTCATTTTCGCCCAAATACGGCAATAGGCGGCGCGTTGCATTTGGAAGATTTATTTATGGACGGCTACGACGCAATTTTTATAGGTACGGGCGTTTGGCGTCCCAATCGTACGCACTGCAAGGGCGAATCTTTGGGCAATGTTCATTTCGCAGTTGATTATTTGAGAAATCCCGAAGCTTACGATTTAGGCGACACGGTTGCAATTATAGGCGCGGGCAATTCGGCTATTGACGTTGCAAGAACTGTTGTAAGAATGGGCAGCAGACACGTTACATTGTACGCACGCCGCCAAAGAATTGCTGCAAGTCAACGTGAATTGGACTACGCCGCGGTTGACGGTATCGAACTTCAGCAGGGTATGGCGATTAAAGAATTTACCGAAAAAGGACCAATTTTCACGCCGCGCTATTTTGACGAACAAGGCAATTTGACGGGCGAAGGCGAACCGGTTTTAATGCCGGCTGACAGTACCATTATTGCAATAAGCCAAGGTCCAAAAGATAAAATCGTAAACACAAGCCGCGCCTTGAAAGTTTCTGACAGAGGTTTAATCGTTGTCGATGAAAGCGGGCGCACTTCCATTGAGGGCGTATTTGCAAGCGGCGACGTTGTTGCAGGTTCAAAAAATGTTGTCCTTGCAGTTTTATATTCAAAACAAGTTGCAAATACCATTGACGAATATTTAAAATCTAAACGCGCGTAAAATTTTTATCTGCAAAAAAAATCAGCGGCAGGTTAAACTACTTGCCGCCTTTTTATTGGGATATTTTTTCAGATTAATTTTTTACTTTAGCATTCGCGCAGAAATTAGCGCACTGAAAATTAAAATCGCCTTCCTTACAGTCTTTCAATAAGTCGTAACCTTTTTTTACAACGTAACAAACGCCGCCAACAACCGCGCCTGTAATTAGTATGTCTCTTACTGCGTTAATTTTGGCAATTTCAACTTCGCAATTTGCCTTGTGCACTTCAACGCCCGCGCCCGTCAAATCGTGAAAAACTTTTCCTACAGTAGGGAGAATCATTTTCTTAAACATATTAAACAACCGTTACAGAGAACTTATAAAAAGTTATAAACTTTAATGTCTCATTCCTAATTCAACGCGTCCGCTTTCGTCATAACTAATCGCGTTTGCTGTGACGCTCCAAAGGCTTAAATTCCTCGCTAACGTACGGGTACATATACAGATTTTCTTGTTGGTGAAATTTCCTGCATTGCGTCTTTACTGCGCTTAAGATTTTACGATAACAACGCTCACGAGTTATCAACCGCATATCTTAACTTTTCAAAGAGCCATTAAGATTATAC
>JAFSZS010000152.1 GCA_017455645.1 Selenomonadaceae bacterium
CCTGCGCGTTTGTAACATTATTATCAAAAACACTCCAACTCATAGAAAAGCCGGCACTCCAGCTGTCGTTGTGATCGTTGTCAAAAACTTTTTCGCCGTTAAAAGTTCTGCTTACAACCGCGTTGACTTGCGGGCGTTTATTCGCACGTACAACCTCAACATTTTTTTCGGCTTGTTGAACGGCATAACTTGCGGCGATACCGTCCGGGCGATTTTCCAGCGCGTAGGCGATACATTCTTCAAGATTGAAATTGTACTTTGTGTAATTTAAACTTTCGGCAATAATTAAATCTGTACCGAGCGGCACGCCCATTAAATTATTAAGAGTTGCAACGGAATTTTCATAGTTGTTTCTTGCAGTAGTCAAATTTTGTTCGGCGTTTGCAAGTTGAACTTGAGACGCCAAAATATCTGAACCGGCAACCACGCCAATTTCAAATTTCGATTTAACTTGCTCCAAATGTTCATTCAAAAGGCGAACGTTATTTTCATTGACGGCAACAAGATTTCTGTTTCTCAAAATATCGTAATAGGCAACGGTTGTATTGTAAATGACTTGTTGGCGCGTGTTTTCCATTGCCAAATCTGCAGAATTTAAATTGTACTGCGCAACTTTGATATTGTTTTCATTTCTGCCGCCGGTGTAAAGCGGGTAAGTAAATCTTAAATTATTGTCAAAAGAATGATTATACGGCAAATGTTTTGCATTTCTTTGAGTGATATAGTCATTGCCGCCGATTCTGTTTACATTTGAAGACCAACTTACTGAAAGACCTGTAGCGCGGCGATAACGTTTCAATAACCACTGCGCATTTTCACGGCTTGCTGAAGATTGTTCGATACTGCGGTTATTCGTCAAGGCAAGGTTAAGGCAGTCTTCAAGATTGACGTTTAACGCTTCAGCTGAAACCGAATTAGTTACCGGCAAAGTTGCAAGCAGCAAGCTCAATATAAATTTCTTAAATTTCAATTCAGCTCACTTCCTTTTCGTTTGTTTGTGAAATTACGGCGTCAGCGTGCGGCTTGCTCTTAAATTTCGAGGATAACATTTCAACAATTACAAAGAAAATTGGGATTAAAAATATTCCAATGCTTGTAGCAAAAAGCATACCGCCGACAACCGCCGTCCCCATACCGTTACGCGCAGCCGAGCCCGCGCCGCTTGCCATTGCCAAAGGTAAACAGCCGATTATAAAAGCCAGCGAAGTCATTAAAATTGGGCGAAGGCGTAAACCTGCCGCCTCAATCGCCGCTTGTACCGCGTTCATTCCGGCATCAGTACGAACTTTCGCAAATTCGACAATCAGAATTGCATTTTTAGCCGCCAATCCCATAATCATAATAACGCCGATTTGCATATAAACGCTATTCATTAAACCGGGATTGGGCGAGCCTATCGCCGCAAAAATCATAAACGCGGCAAACTGTACGAAAAACGCGCCAAAAATTCCCGTCGGTACTGTCAACAAAACTGCGAAAGGTACGCTCCAACTTTCATACAGCGCTGCTAAACATAAGAATACAAAAACTAACGCCAAGCCCATAACTTGCATTGTCGAGCCGGAAGATTTTTTTTCTTCGCGGGATTGTCCCGACCATTCGACAGCAAAGCCGGTGGGTACAACTTCACGAACAACTTCTTCCATTGCCTGCATAGATTGCCCGGAACTGTAGCCGCTGCCTGTGGAGCCTTGAAAGGTAATGCTGCGCGTGCCGTTAAATCTTGAAATTATTGGTGTTGAAGTGCTGTAATGCGTGCTAACCAAACTGTCAAGCGGAACCATTGTACCTTGACTATTTTTAACGTAGCTGAATTTTAACGCTTCAGCCTCGCTTCTGTAGGGCGCGTCAGATTGTAAGACGATTTTATAACTTCTGCCGAATTGCATAAAATCCCCAATTTGACTGCCGCCGAAATTAACTTGTAAAGCCGTGTACACGTCAGAAAAACTTACGCCGAGTTGTTTTGCTTTTTCGCGGTTAATTTCAAATTTGCAAATTGGCGAATTTATAGAATAGGTTGTACGCACTCTTTGCAATTCCGGGCGTTGATTTGCCGCCGCGATAATTCTTTTGGCTACGGCGTCAAGTTCTTCATTGCTGTAGCCTGTCATATCCAAAAGTTCCATACTCCAGCCGCCTACCATACCTAAGCCGGGCAACGCGGGAGCCGAAAAAGCCATTATCGACGCTTCAGGATGTTTTGTACCGATAATATTTACTTGTCTTATTATGCTGTTTAAAGATAATTCTTTGGTGGTACGTTCGCCCCATGGACTTAAGCCTACAAAAATTGCGCCGCTGTTAGATTTATTGCCGCTTGACATAGCGTCGTAACCGGCAATTTTCATTACATTTACAACGCCCGGCAACTGTGCAATTTCTTTGCTTACTTCGCCCATTAATTCATAGGTACGATTTAAAGAAGTTCCCTCCGGTAAAGTTATCGCCGTCAAAAAGTAGCCTTGATCTTCATTCGGTACGAAAGTTGAAGGCAGCATTTTATAAGTTACGGCGGTTAATGTGCAAATTATCAAAAGTGCGGCAACTCCAACTTTTAAATGACGTACAAACCAGCCTACCATGCCGGTATATTTTGCCTGCGTACGGTCGAACCAATAATTAAACTTGTCAAAGAATTTATCCAAAATATTTTTCTTGGCGTTCGGATCGTGCGGCTTCATCAGCAGTGCGCAAAGTGCCGGCGTCAATGTCAACGCAATAAAAGCCGATAAGCCCATTGAAATTGCTATTGTCAAGGCAAATTGTTTGTAAAGTACGCCTGTCATTCCGCCCAAAAATGCAACCGGAATAAAAACAGCCGAAAGTACAAACGCAATAGCGACAACCGGTCCTTGCACTTCAGCCATTGCTACTTCAGTTGCTTCAACCGCGCCGAGCCCGTCTTTTTTCATATGGTGCTCAACATTTTCAATAACAACTATAGCATCGTCAACAACCAAGCCTATTGCCAATACCATTGCAAAAAGTGTCAGCGTGTTTATCGTAAAGCCCATAACTGTAAAAGTTGCGAAAGTTCCTACAAGTGAAACGGGAATTGCCAAAATTGGTATTAAAGTGGCTCTCCAACTTTGCAGGAAAAGAAAGACAATTACAATAACCAACATTAACGCTTCTTTGAAAGTGTTCAGAACTTCAAGGAGTGATTCATTGATATATTCTGTGTTGTCGATAATCGCGCAGTAAACCAAATCGTCTGGGAAATTTTTTGACATTTCTTCAATAACCCGCTTAACTTCGCCGATAGTTTCAATGGCGTTTGCGTCGTCAGTCAAGTTAATACCAAAACCGGCACTGGGCGCGTCATTTGTATCTGTCAAAATTGTAGCACTTCTTGCGCCGGTCTCAATTCTTGCAACGTCGCGCAGGTAAATATTGACGCCGTCGGGGGTTGTTTTAAGAATGACGTTTTCAAATTCTTCAATGGTAGAAATACGCCCTTCCAAAGTACCGCTGTATTGTTTTTCTTGACTTTCGGGCGTAGGCAAAGTTCCTATAGTTCCCGCCGGTGCCTGTGTATTTTGCTCGTTAATTGCGGCGGTTATATCACGTATGCTTAAATTAAACGCGGCAAGGCGTTCAGGATTCAGCCAAATTCTTGTGCTGTAATCCATTGTAAAAGTTGTAACGTCGCCAACGCCTTTGATTCTTTTAAGTTCGTCGATTATGTAAATATTGGCGTAATTTGAAATGAAAGTGCGGTTGAAAGTGCCGTTGGGCGAATACATTGCAAATAAGTAAGCCATATCGCCGGACGCTTTTTTTGTAGTTACACCAACATTTTTTACATCTGCCGGTAAGCTTGCCGTTGCCCTTGAAACGTTGTTTTGAACCAAAACTGCGTCCATATCGCCGTTAGAATCCAAATCAAAGCGCACTCTCAAGGAATATGATCCGCTGTCACTGGAGCTGGAAGTCATATAATCCATTCCTTGAGTACCGTTTACTTGCTGTTCGATAACCTGCGCGACAGTCTGATTAATGACGTTGGCATTTGCGCCTCTGTAGCTTGTGTTTACGCTGATTGTAGGTTGAGTAATTTTGGGGTATTGAGCAACAGGCAAACTCAAAATTGCAAGCGTACCTAAAATCAAAATAATAATTGCAATAACAATAGCGAAAATTGGTCTGTGAATAAAAAATTTTGGCATCTTCAATTCACTCCCTTAAGATTCATTAACGAGGGTGATAGAAGTTTCAGTAGAAAAGCCCATTTCTTCGGCTGTAACTTCGGTAACTGCCAAATCTTTACCCGCTTGCAAATTGGTAAGTCCTTCAACAATTACTTTATCATTTGCGGCAAGCCCCGCCTTAACAATGTAGTAACTGCCGACTTTTTCGCCGAGTTCGACAATTTTTGAAACAGATTTACCGTCATCGCCTACAGTCAAAACAAAAGTCTGATCCAAAAGTTGTTGAACTGCGCGCTCCGGTACAAGCAAAGTATTATTTGTGGTGTACTTTACAATTTTTACATGAGCGAACATACCGGGCAATAACATTGAGCCGGGATTATCGAACTCCGCTTTAACGGTAATGGAGCCGGAATTTTTGGAAAGGGCGCGGTCGGCTTCAAGCGGTCTTCCTTGAAAGGGGTATTCTTCGCCGTTACTCAAAATTATTGTCATTGAGAAATTGGAACGGGGGCCGTTACTTGTCATAGCCGGAACAATGATATTTAAATAATCCGTTTCGCTTATGTCGAATTTTACAAGTATTGGATCAGTTGTACCAATGGTTAAAAGATTCGTATTGCCTGCAACGGCGTAAGTTCCTATTGCAACGTCGTCAAGTGCGGCGCGTCCGTCCATAGGCGAATAAACCACAATATCTTCAAGATTTTCATTGGCTTTACGAACTGAAATTTTGGCTGCGTCAAGTGCGGCAATGCAAGCGTCTAAATCTGCGCGACTGTTAGTCAAAGTTTGCTCGGAAATAGCCATAGCCGCGTAAAGTCTTTCGTTGCGAGAGACAGTATCTTGAGCGCGGCGCAGATTAACTTCAGCTTTGTTTAAATCGGCTTTTGCGGCAAGTAAGGCAGTTTCATATTGTTTTGAATCAATTCTGAAAAGTGCTTGCCCAAATGAAACTCTTTCGCCGCCGTGAATATATTTCTCGACGATCGCGCCGCTGATTTTTGAGCGAACTTGAACTTCCTCTGTACTTTGAACTTGACCGGGAAAACCATAAACAATAGGCGTTGATTGTTGCAAAAGGTTCATCGCCTTAACTTGAATTTTCGGCGGCGCGGCAACTTTTTTTTCACCACCGCACCCCGCCAATAAAGTACTCAAAATAAAAATTGTTACTGCTACGACGGAGCCGACAATATTTTTATTAAAAACTGTCATTTTTTCTCCTTCCTCCACGAAAGATTTTTTCTTTGGCTTAAAAATTTAGGCTCTCCTACGCGCTGCAGGGGGTCTATTTAAAGCGTTTGAAGCTCTGATATACATTTATCTATTAAAATGATTTTAACTCCCCTTAAAATCGAAATTTGGGCGTTTCGGCACTTTTAACTTTTGAAAAATTTTTGTGCGTGGTTAAAAAAATTTCTTTGGCTTAAAAATTTAGGCTCTCCTACGCGCTGCAGGGGGTCTATTTAAAGCGTTTGAAGCTCTGATATACATTTATCTATTAAAATGATTTTAACTCCCCTTAA
>JAFSZS010000153.1 GCA_017455645.1 Selenomonadaceae bacterium
CGGCATTTCTTTTTGGCGCAAAAAGAAACGCCTAGCAAAGAAAGAGCAACTGTTCTTGTTCATCACAGTTGCAAGCCCGCTGAAATCGCATCCGTGCGATTTGCGCGGGCGGCGCACGTCCTGTGCGCCTTCCTTCTTTTGCAATAAAAAATTTTAAACGAGGGATTTTTTATGGTTTATTTAATTTTAGTGTCAGCCGCCGCGGCTCTTATCGCACTTTATAAATTTCTGCCCAATCGAAGGATTTTTATTTATTTCTGCGCGACGCTGTGGCTTGTCTTTTGTATTTCGGCGTTCATACAAATGCAGCGCAATGAATCTGAAGTTGTCAGCCGCGCGCAAATTGAAGATATTCGCCGCCAACAACAAATTTTTAGCGAGTGGTACGCAGATTATCAAAAGGATATTGACCACCTCGACAGGAATTGGCAACTCTTTCACAGTATCATCGGACATTTGAAAACCGCCGAAATTTACGAATTGTCAACCTATGAACAACTTGCAGAACTGGAAATTGACGCGCTCGATGAACAGAAAAATATTCACGCGCTGAAAGTTCCAAAAGGTTTAAATGCCGAATACGCCGCGCTGATTTTGGAAATTATCAAGAAAACTCAAGCGTACGTTGACGCACAAACTAAAACCATTGTGGCGTCAAGATTGGCGGCGGATCCCGCCTACTTCACAGATTTAAAACTTCTCAACAGAATAATTAAAGATATTATAATCAGGGAATCGCCGGCAGGATTATTTACAGCTACAGAAATTGCGGCAATTCGTGAAATGTTGGTAGTGCCGGGGGAGGGCGTTGAACAATGAAAAATTTTAAAACCATTTCAATCGGCGAAATTTTTACCGCCGAATACGAAATTAAAAAATCTGTATTTATAGCGCACGTCAAGCACGTTGAAACAGAAGAAGCTGCGCGAGAATTTGTTGCTGAAATTAAGAAAAAATATTTCGACGCAACGCACAACTGCTCTGCGTGGATTTTGGGCGAAACGGGCGATAAACAAAAATCTAATGACGACGGCGAACCGGGCGGTACTGCCGGTAACCCCATTCTTGACGCAATTAAAAAAAATGAACTCACAAATATTGCGGTTGTGGTTACTCGATATTTCGGTGGGATTAAACTTGGCGCGGGCGGCTTGATTCGTGCTTATTCTCATACTGCCTCGCTCGGTATTGCAAATTCTCAAATTGTTAAAATGACTGCCTTTAAAAAAATTTCTGTTACGGTTGAATATCCGCTCCTCGCGCAGGTTGAAAATTTTTTGCGCAATAAAAAAATCCGCGTCGAAAATTCCGAATACGCGGCTGATGTTACGATTAATATTTTGATTGAGCCGGAAGGCGTCGAAAGTTTTTTGGCAGATTTAACCGAACTTACCGCGGCTAATTTTTTGGCTGAAGACTTGGGAGAAATTTTAATTCCCGTTGCAATTTAAATCTTTAAAAACCGCGCCGATAATTTCTGAATCAAATCCCTTTGACGCCAAATGTTGCCAAAACTTTTGCTTGAATTTTAAATCTGCAGAATTGTTACCGGCAAATTTTTTCACGGCGATTTTTAAGGCGGCGTTGTATTCGTGTTGGTAGGTGTCAGCCGGAATTAAATTTTGTATGAAATCTGAATCGTAGCCGCGCTGAATCAGTTTCAAGCAAATTTGTTTCACGCTCAATCTTTCTTCGGCGTACAAATTTTCAAACATATTCGCGCAGGTTTCCTCGTCATTCAGATATTTATATTTTTTTAATTTGTCAATGGCGGCGTCAATTTCTTCAGTTTCGTACTTTCGCAACAACAGTTTCTTCCTTAAAACTTTTTCGCTTTGTTCCTGCCTAGCCAATAAATCTGCCGCCCTTTGCAACGCGGTTTTATTTTTTTGTATCAATTTTTTTCCTCCCAAAATAAATGAACGCGCCCGCCGCTAATTCCAAATGCTAAGCCTATTTCTTCAGTTTCGTACTTTCGCAACAACAGTTTCTGCCGCAAAACTTTTTCGCTCTGTTCCTGCCTAGCCAATAAATCTGCCGCCCTTTGCAACGCGGTTTTATTTTTTTGTATCAATTTTTTTCCTCCCAAAATAAATGAACGCGCCCGCCGCAATTATAAACGCAATAACGCTTGTCATTTGCGCACTTTTCAAAATTCCAAATGCTAAATCTAAATAATCGCCGCGCAGATTTTCCAGCAAAAATCTTGCAACCGCGTACAACATCACGTACAAGCAGAAACATTGCCCGCGCTTGTAATCTGTACAGCGAAAAATCAGCAACAGTGCAAAAATTACAATGTCAAGTTGACATTCCCAAACTTCAGCCGGAAAAAGCGGCTGCGCTCCGTACGTTCGATAAGCCAAAGTTGTTTCGGGGTACAAAATCCCAAAATTGCCGCCGGTAGGTGCGCCGAATGCATCGCCGTTCATCAAATTTGCACAACGTCCGAGAGCTTGCCCCAAAACTATTGCCGGTGCCAAAATGTCTGCCAAATGTATCACGTCCAAATTTTTTGACTTTGCATACAAGCCGCCCGCCAAAACGCCCAAAATTATTCCGCCTTGTACCGCCATTCCGCCCTGCCATACATTCAAAATTTCTGTCAAGTGATTCTGATAATAATCCCAGTCAAAGAAAAAAACATCCCAAAGGCGCGCGCCCAGTAAGCCGAAAAATCCGCCGACCATTCCAATATCAACCATAAAATTTTCATAGCCGCGCCCGTCCACTTTCGCAAAAAAATATCCTACACCTACCGCCAAAATTATCGCGCAGGACAAAATGACGCCGTACGCACGAATTGGAAAATCCCCAATGAAAAATAAATACTGGTGCAAAATTTCAACTCCAAAATTTTTTTTAATCATACGCCGAAAATTTTTAAAAATCAAATTAAAATTAATGCTTGCAATTTAAAAAAATTTGTGATATATTACGCAAGCACTCGGGACGTAGCTCAGTTTGGGAGAGCACTACCTTGGGGTGGTAGGGGTCGTGAGTTCAAATCTCGTCGTTCCGACCAACTTAAATTTTGAAAATTTTTATCGCCGCTTGAAGTAGTTCAGCGGCGTTTTTCAGTTTGAAGGGAGCTTTTTATGTACGGCGTAGTTTTAATAGTTGTAATGGTACTGACAGGCGGCGCAATAGCTTTCATCGGCGATAAACTCGGTACTAAAATCGGCAAAAAACGCTTGTCAATTTTTGGACTGCGCCCGCGTCATACTTCAATTATTATCACTATCATCACCGGAATTTTAATAACCGCGCTTACAATCGGCGCAATGGCTGTAGTTTCAAAAGACGTTCGCACCGCGCTTTTCGGTATGGAAGAATTAAACGCGGCGATAACTTCAACCCGTGAAGCACTTGCAAAATCTACGCAGGAACTTTTGGCAATGCAAACAGAATTTGAACGCACTGACGCCGAACTTAACACCGCTCGCACTGAAATTAAAAATTTAAAATCTGAACAGGAAGAACTAGCCGCCGAATCTGAACGCCTGCGCGAAGGCAACGAACGCTTAGAAATTGAAAAAGCCGCCCTTACTTCCCAAAATGAAAATTTAGCTTCCGAAAACGAAAACTTAACAAACGCCAATCAAAATCTTTCAAATACCAACAAGGAACTTTCAAACGCCAATCAAAATTTGTCCAGCCAAAATGAAAATCTTTCAAAAACCAATTCCGAACTTGAAAATAAAAATAAGCAACTTAGCGAATTTAACGTAAATCTGACGGCGGATAACGAAAAACTTTCAAATGACAACGCCGCGCTTGAGGAACGCGCAAAAAATCTGCGCGACGGTTTAATAGCAATTCGTGAAGGCGATATAGTTTTCAGAGCGGGTGAAGTTTTGGCAACGGCGGTAATAAACGGCAACCAAACTGTTGAAAAAATTTCTGAAGACCTTAACAAACTTGCAAACGCCGCCTCAAGGAGCATTGCCGAGCGTTTCGGCGAAAATGCGGGCGATACTTCAGTTTGGATTTATCAGCCGGAATTTCAACGCGCCGTCGATACAATTTTTGAAAGTAAAAAAGATATTGCTGTTAGAATTTCGGCGGCGGGAAATTTGGTACGCGGCGAGCCTATTCGCACAAGCCTTTCACTTTATCCCAATGAAAAAATTTACAGCGCAGGCGAATTTATTTTTTCGCACGAATACGAAATTAAATCTGATGACGACGCCGAAAATATTTTGCGTGATTTTTTGGCTGAAATAAATCGTGAAGCTGTTACACGTGGAATTTTGGCAGATCCAATAACCGGCAGCGTGGGAGTTCTGGACGGCTCGCAACTTTACGAATTAATGGAAAAACTGGAAAATTCCCGCGGCAAAGTTAAATTGACGGCGCGGGCGCGTGAGAATATTAATACCATTGGACCATTGCGCTTGAATATTAAATTTGAACAAAGAGGCAAAAAATAAATGTATGTTGGAATTGACCCCGGGCGGGATAAGTGCGGCGTTGCAATTTTAAATTCAGCCGGTGAAATTATTTTCCAAAAAGTTATCGAAACTGCCGAATTTGAAACCGCCTTAAAAAATTTAATCGCGCAGTACAATTTGGAGCTTGCAATTTTGGGCGACGGTACAACTCACAAAAATGCAGAAAAAATTTTGCGCGGCTTGAATCTTCCTGTAAAAATTGTTGACGAAAAACATACAACTGAAGAGGCGCGGCGTTTGTACTGGGAAAAAAATCCTCCGCGCGGTTGGAGAAAACTTTTGCCAACTTCAATGCAAGTGCCGCCGGAGCCCGTTGATGCACTTGTTGCAGAAATTTTGGTTAAACGTTTTCTAACCAAAAACTAATCCCTATTCCCTACCCACTAATCCCTACTCCCTACCCACTATTCCCTATTCCCTATATGTATACAGTGTACTTTTTCAAAGGTACTATACAAAAAAATTATATTGTGTTAAAATTCGGTACAGTAAAGGAGGATTTTAAATGTCTGAAATGCAAAGTTATGTTGAAGATATTTTGAATTTAATTAAGAAACGTGACCCCGACCAAGTTGAATTTCAAAACACCGTTAAGGAAGTTTTAACTTCGATAGTGCCCTTCCTTGAAAAAAATCCGCAGTATAAAGCGCAGAAATTGTTGGAACGCATCGTTGAACCTGAAAGAGTTGTAACCTTCCGCGTAGCGTGGCAGGACGATAAAAACGAAACGCACGTAAACCGCGGCTACCGCGTACAGATGAATTCAGCCATTGGACCGTACAAAGGCGGCTTGCGTTTCCATCCGAGCGTCAACCTTAGCATTTTGAAATTTTTGGCGTTTGAACAGGTTTTCAAAAATTCTTTGACAGGTTTACCAATCGGCGGCGGCAAAGGCGGTTCCGACTTCGACCCCAAAGGCAAATCTGATAATGAAGTTATGAAATTCTGCCAATCCTTTATGACTGAACTTTACAGACACATTGGACCACATGTAGACGTACCGGCGGGCGATATCGGAGTTGGCGGACGTGAAATTGGTTATTTGTTTGGACAGTACAAGCGCATTCGTGACGCTTACGACAGCGCAGTTTTAACCGGCAAAGGCTTAACTTACGGCGGCTCTTTGACTCGTACCGAAGCTACAGGTTACGGCTTGTTGTACTTTGTCAAAAATATGCTTGACGCAAAAAATATTCCTTTGCAAGGTAAAACCGTTGTAATTTCCGGCGCGGGCAATGTTGCTACATACGCAATTCAAAAAGCGCAGGAATTCGGCGCGAAAGTTGTTACCTGTTCAGATTCTGACGGCTACATTTACGACCCCAACGGTATTGATTTTCTTACTGTCAAGAAAATTAAAGAAGTGGATCGCGGCAGAATTTACGAATATGAAAATATTCATCCTACCGCACAATATCACGAAGGTTGCCGCGGCGTTTGGGATGTTCCTTGTGATATTGCTCTTCCCTGCGCGACACAAAGTGAAATTGACCTTGAATCTGCAAAACGCCTTGTTGCGAACGGCTGTAAAGTTGTCGGCGAAGGCGCAAATATGCCCTCCACCCTTGAAGCGATTGACTACTTCCTCAAAAATAAAGTTTTGTTCGCACCTGCAAAGGCTGCAAACGCGGGCGGCGTAGCAGTTTCAGCCCTCGAAATGAGCCAAAACTCCGAACGCCTCCACTGGACTTTTGAAGAAGTTGACAATAAACTTAAAGATATTATGAAAAACATTTACCAGAATGCAAAGGCAAACGCTGAAGAATTTGGCGACCCAGACAATTTGGTTATGGGCGCAAATATCGCAGGCTTTAAGAAAGTTGCAGAAGCGATGACCGCTCAAGGTCTCGTATAAAAAAATTTTTTCCCCTACAAATAAAAAGCCGTAACTTGCAAATCGCAGGTTGCGGTTTTTTGGTTGCAGTGAAAAATTATGCCCTTCAGACGCTCTGACGAGCCCGACAACGCGTTTTCAGCCGCTTACACGATACTTTATATTAAAAAGTTTTGAAAGGCGGCTTAAAATCGATTTTCCAAAATAAAAAGCCGCCGTCGGTTTTCCCGTTACGGTCGGCTAAATTTTTGAATTAAAAAAATTTTTTAAAGGTAAGAATATTTTGCCCGTCCTTGCGTTCATAAGAAATTTCATCAACATTTTTTTTGACAAGAAAAATACCGAGCCCGCCAATTTGCCGTGCGTCAATTCCGGCGTTAATATCGGGGTCTTCGTGTTCAAGGGGATTGTAAGGCGTGCCGCTGTCAACGAAAGTTACTGTAATGGCGGGCGGCGTGTCTTCAAAACTTTTGTAAATTGTGACAGTTCCTATATTTGGGCGGTAAGCGTAACTTGCCACATTTACATAAATTTCTTCAATGACAAGTTCCATTTGCATAATAATTTTTATTGAGCAGTCTTTTTCTTCGAGCGAAGAAGTAATAAATTCTGTAACCGCCGGCAAATTTTCAAGCGTTGCCTCGATTGTAAATTTTTCCATTTTAAATTCTCCGGTGAAAAATTATTTTTCAATCGTCATTAAATCTGCAAAGCCGGTCATTTCCAAAACTTCCATAACAGTTTCATCGACGTGGCGAAGTTTCATACTGCCTTGCTTGTTCATACGCTTTTGCGCCATTAAAAGCGCACGTAAACCCGCCGAGGCAACATATTTTAAATCGGCTAAATCAAAAATTAATTCTTTGACGCCGTCAAGTGAAGAGTTAAGCGTGCCGGTAAGTTCCTGCGCGTTTGAAGCGTCGAGTCTGCCAATAATTTTCAAAATCAAAGTTGTACCGTTGAGTTCTTTTTTAATTTCCAAAGTAAAAACCTCCAAAATTTTATTTATAAATTGTCTTCCAATTTCAAAATAATATCCCGAATTTCAGCGGCACGTTCAAATTCCAACGCCCTTGACGCTTCCTGCATTTGTGCAGTCAGATTTTTGATTAAAGTTTTGCGTTGAGGAGCGGTTAATTTTTTTATCAATTCGCTTGCAGATTGGGATTTATTTTTTTCAGATTTTTTGAGTGGCAAAAAAAATTACTTACAAATTGTCTTCCAATTTCAAAATAATATCCCGAATTTCGGCGGCGCGTTCAAATTCCAACGCCCTTGACGCTTCCTGCATTTGCGCAGTCAGATTTTTGATTAAAGTTTTGCGTTGCGGAGCGGTTAATTTTTTAATCAGTTCGCTTGCAGATTGGGATTTATTTTTTTCAGATTTTTTGAGCGGTAATTCGATAAGCGGCGTAACGGGTTTTTCAACAGTTTTGGGCGTAATGTGATTTTCTAAATTATAATCCTGCTGAATTTTTCTGCGGCGTTCAGTTTCAAGAATTGCATAGCGCATTGAATCTGTAATTCTTTCTGCGTACAAAATAACTTTGCCGTGAACATTGCGGGCGGCGCGTCCTATCGTTTGAATCAGCGAAGTTTCGGAGCGCAAAAAGCCTTCTTTGTCGGCGTCAAGAATTGCAACCAGCGAAACTTCCGGCATATCCAGCCCTTCGCGCAGAAGATTTATACCAACAAGGACATCAAATTTACCCGCGCGCAGGTCGTGAATAATTTCAGCGCGTTCAATCGTTACAACGTCAGAATGAAGATATTTTACACGCACGCCCGCGCCTTTCAAATAATCTGTAAGTTCCTCGGCAAATTTTTTTGTCAAAGTGGTAACCAAAATTCTTTCGTTGACTTTGGCGCGTTGATTAATTTCTGAAATTAAATCGTCAATCTGATTTTCAAGCGGGCGCACTTCAACTTCAGGATCAAGCAAGCCGGTCGGGCGAATAATTTGCTCAACGGTGTTGCCGGATTGTGAAAGTTCATATTCGGCGGGCGTTGCAGAAACGTAAATTATCTGTGAAATTTTACTGTTAAATTCGTCGAAAGTCAAAGGGCGGTTATCCCGTGCGCTTGGAAGTCTGAAGCCGTTTTCAATCAGTACAGTTTTTCTTGACTGGTCGCCGTTGTACATTGCGCGTATTTGCGGGAGTGTTACGTGCGATTCATCAATTACAGTTAAAAAATTTTTTGGAAAATAATCAATCAAAGTATAGGGCGGCTCGCCTGCGTTTCTGCCGGTTAAGTGACGTGAATAATTTTCAATTCCGGAACAGTAGCCCATTTCCCGTATCATTTCCAAATCAAAATTCGTGCGTTGCTCGATACGCTGCGCCTCAATCAATTTTCTTTCTGAATTGAAAAAATCAACCTGCTGTACAAGTTCTGCGCGAATAGCCTTTTCTGCGCGGGATAAATCTTTTTCATCTGCAACGTAATGAGACGCGGGAAAAATAAAAATTTCATCACGCACGCCCAAAATTTTACCCGTCAAAATTTCAAACTCAACAATTTTATCAACTTCATCGCCGAAAAGTTCAATTCTGACAGCGCGTCCGTTGTAACCGGCGGGCGTAACTTCGATAACGTCGCCGCGCACTCGAAATTTGCCGCGCTCAATTATTATATCATTTCTTTCATAGCGAATTGCAACCAGCCGCTTTAAAATTTCTTCGCGCAGGATAATTTGCCCCTTGAAAATGTGCAGCAACATTTTTGAATAATTTTCCGGCGAGCCCAAGCCGTAAATGCAGGAAACGCTTGCAACAATGATAACGTCGTTTCTTTCAAAAAGTGCGCACGTGGCAGAATGGCGCATTTGGTCAATTTCGTCATTAATGGAGGCGTCCTTTTCAATGTAAGTATCGGTAGCGGGCAGGTACGCCTCCGGTTGATAATAATCATAGTAGCTGACAAAGTAGCCGACGTAATTATTTGGGAAAAAATTTTTAAATTCGGCGGCAAGTTGCGCGGCTAAAGTTTTGTTGTGGGCGATAACAAGTGTCGGGCGTTGAATTTTTTCAATAACTTTTGCAACAGTGTAAGTTTTGCCTGTACCGGTTGCGCCGAGTAAAACCTGCGCGACGAGTCCGTTTTCTAAGCCGTCAGCAAGTTTTTCAATGGCTTGAGGCTGATCTCCCGTTGGTTGAAAGGGTGCAACCACTTCAAATTTTTTATTCAGCAAAATATTTCTCCTAAAGGAATAGTGGGTAGGGAGTAGTGGGTAGTGGGTAGTGAATAGTGAAAACTTTTTTCTACTCCCTATTCCCTAC
>JAFSZS010000154.1 GCA_017455645.1 Selenomonadaceae bacterium
CGCGCCGACGCCTACAAACATTTCAACAAAATCACTGCCGCTGATTGAGAAAAACGCAACGCCCGCTTCCCCTGCAACAGCCTTAGCCAACAAAGTTTTACCTGTGCCGGGAGGTCCGAAAAGTAAAACGCCCTTTGGAATACGTGCGCCCAAATCGTTAAATTTTTTCGGGTGTTTAAGAAATTCCACAACTTCCTGAAGTTCTTCCTTAGCTTCGTCCGCGCCCGCAACGTCATTGAAAGTGATTTTAACTTTGTCGCCGTTTGACATTTTCGCTCGACTTTTGCCGAATGACATAACCTTACTGCCGGAGCCGTGCGTTTGATTCATAATGAAAAACCAAAAACCTATCAGCAAAATAATTGGCAGGAAAGAAGAAAGGAGCGTCATCCACCACGGCGGTTCCTGTGGATTCTGTGCAGTTATTTCGACGCCCTTAGCTTCTAATTTGCCGACAAGTGTTTCATCGCCAATAGGAAAATCCGGCGCAATGGTTGTAAATTCTGTGCCGTCTTTTTTTGTGGCTTTGATAGCATTTTTTGTCAAGATAACTTTTGCAACTTCGCCGTTTTCCACGCGCTGTAAAAATTGTGAATAACTTGCTTCTTCCACAGCTTGAGGCTTGATTGAAAAATAATCGTAAGCCGTAATTGCAATAAATATCACCAACAAATAAAAGCCGACGTTTCGTAAAAAACTATTCAATAGCAAACGCTCCTTTTTTCAACATTTCAAATTACATGACAGCCCGAACTTTGGCGGCGTCTTTTTCAACTTCCTGCAAGCACTTATTTAAACTTTTTTCAAAGCTGTAATCGTCATTTTTGGTTACGCGCTTGAAATAAATAAAATCTTTTTTGGCGTTTGACCAAATGCGAAAATCCAAAACAACTTTTGCCGGTGCGCCCAATATACTTTCGCTTAAAGTTTTTGGCTCGTTGCCGTCAATCCGCAGGTAAACGATAAAATCACTGCCGATATTTTTGCAGATTGTATCAATGTCAGATTTTTTGAAGAAAGTTTCTGCGCCAAGTGCGTTTTCTTCGCGGTAAATTTGAATGTATCCCGCGGTTTCATCGATTGACATAACATTATAATTTGAGGCGTTTTTGAAAATTTTTGTTACAGTTTGCTCAATGGAATCATGAACTTTTTCGGCTTTGTCAAAACTTTCAATCGGCGGTTCCAAAAGTACTGCAACATTTTTTACTTCCAAAGTTTCTGCCGCTGAAGTTACACTGCCTATTAAAACTGCCGCCAAAATTATAACAGTCGAAAAAATTTTTTTTAACATTTTAAAACCTCACTTAGAATAAACACTGCGCTTTAAAATTCCAAGATAAGGAAGTTGGCGGTAATGCTGCGCGAAGTCTAAGCCGTAACCGACAATAAATTCATCCGGAACTTCAAAGCCTATGTAGTCAATTTTAACTTCAATTTTGCGGCGCGAAGGTTTATCTAAGAGCGTGCAAACTTTGACGCTTGCCGCGCCTTTTTCTTTGAAATAATTTACAAGGTAATTCATGGTTGTGCCGCTGTCGATAATATCTTCAACCAACAAAATATCTCTGCCTCTGGGGTCGTTGTCAAGATTTTTGAGAATATTAACTTTGCCGCTGGATTGGGTATTTGCGTCGTAGCTGGAAGCAATCATAAAATCGAAGTGTACGGGGATTGAAAGGCGGCGTACCAAATCAGTATAGAAAATAACTGCGCCGTTCAAAATTCCAACTGTCAAGAGCGGCTTTTTAATATCCTTGTAGTCTTCGCTGATTTTTGCGCTGACTTCCTTAACGCGCTTTGCAATTTCTTCCTCGCTGTAAAGTACTTTTTCAATGTAATCTTCTTTAGTTTTCAATTTAACCAGTCCCTTCATTTTATTTCAATTTTAAATTTTCGGTGATTGAAAGTTTGCCGCGCCGTAAATCTGCGCGAAGGTTCTGCGGTAATTCTACACCGGCAAGATTATTTGTCAAAACTTTTCTAACGTTTTCAAAGTGAACAAAGCCAAAATCTTTGACAGAGCCGACAATTTGGACGATAAATTTTTTTACAATTTCCCGCTGTAACGCAGGAGGCACTTTCAAAAATTCGTCGCGCAGGATTTTATTATTTTTTACAATCGCAGGAAAAATTTTTTCGACTTCAGAATTAATAAAATCAGTTTCTGCGGCTGAAGTTTCGGCGAATCTGCAAAGAGTTTCAACAATCGCCGGATTAAATTTTTCAAGCGCGGGCAAAAGTTCCAATCTAATTTTATTGCGAGTTGCAACAGTTTCAAAATTTGTGGCGTCGATTCTCGGTACAATTCCGCGCGTACTGCAATATTTTTCAAGTTCAGATTTTTTGAAACGCAAGAGCGGGCGAATTAAAAGCCCGTAAGGCGAAGGCGTCAAAAAATTCATTGCAGAAAGTCCGGTTGAAGTGGAGCCGCGCAACAATCGAAGTAAAACAGTTTCGGCTTGGTCGTTCGCATGGTGCGCCAAAACTATTGCCTCAAAATTTAAACTTTTTCTAACTTTCGCCAAAAATTCATAGCGTAAAAGCCGCGCCGCAGTTTCGACAGAAATTTTATTTTCGGTTGCAAAATTTTTAACATTGCCACTTTCGCAGAAAAAATCTACGCCCAATGACTTTGCAAAATCTTTGACAAAATTAGCGTCGTCAACAGAATCTTGACCGCGCAAGCCGTGTTCAAAGTGCGCAATGCAAAATTCCAGATGAAATTTTTGGCGGGAATTGTAAATTAAATCGGCAAGAGCCAAAGAATCTGCGCCGCCTGAAACCGCCACGACAATTTTTTGAACGGGAAAAATTTTTTCAGTTTGGCAAAGTTCGATAAATTTTTTTAACAAAAGTAACGCCACTTTCCCAGAAAATTTTCAAGTCCAATGACTTTTCAAAATACCGGATGAAATTTTTGGCGGGAATTGTAAATTAAATCGGCAAGAGCCAAAGAATCTGCGCCGCCTGAAACTGCCACGACAATTTTTTGAACGGGGAAAATTTTTTCAGTTTGGCAAAGTTCGATAAATTTTTTTAACAACAAAAATCACCCCCTGTTTAGGGAATAGTGGTTAGCGGCTAGTGGGTAGTTTTTTTACTATTCCCTACTCCCTATTCCCTAATCCCTAACTCAAGGGGCGGCTAGTCCGAACGTCTCGAACCGCGCCCGCCGCGTTTTGAGTCCGTTTTTCTTTTCAAATCTGTAAGTCTTTCGTCGCTGTCTTTCAAGAATTTAGACAATTTATCTTCGAAAGAGGCGGAAGTTTGTCGATTAGGTTTGTATTCGCCGCGCCCTGCCGGTCTGCCTTTCGGAGTGCGAAATTGTTTTTCTGCTTCTTGTTTTTGCTGCTGTTTTAATTTTTTGATAGACAGCGCAATTTTACCGTTTGAATCAATGCTGATAACCTTTGCCTGAACAGTATCGCCTTCGTTAAGAAAATCGCTAACCGAATTAACGTATTCATCGGCAACTTCAGAAATGTGAATTAATCCGACTTTCTTTTCTTCGAGTTCAACGAAAGCTCCGAAATTCATAATGCGCGTAACTTTTCCTTCTACTACGCTACCTAATTCAATAGCCAAAATAAAGAGTCCTCCCTAAATTTTTATATTTCAGCGCGTGGATTGATAGGGCATTTCGCCATCCTTGGCAAGTCCCAAATCTTCTCGCGCCAGTCTTTCGATATTGTCCAAATTTTGAAGTTCTTCATATTGTTTACGCAATTTTTCATTTTCAGCTTGAGCCGCTGCAAGTCTTTTATCGGCGATTCTTTGATTTTCTGCAACGTGCGAAAGGTGCAACTGTTGAGAAAATAAAACCGTGCCGAAATATGCAATAACCACAAACATTATCAAAGCGAACCAATTAAAACCGCTGCGCTTTTTCATAGGCTGCCCTCCAAATTAATAATTTTCTGCGTATACAATACCTTTGCGAAAATCTGCCGTTTCCCAAATATTTGGATCGTAAGTAAAAACCATATAACCGTTGCTTGTCCAAGTTTTGTAACCATATTTTTGCAAAATCGATTTAATTTTTACTATATCTTCGGCGTTATGATAACTGCAAATCGACGCCGTAACTTTGTTATTTGATAAAATTCTTCTTGCGCCGCGAAGTCCGGCAGGTTCCCAGCCTTCAATGTCCATTTTCAAAAAAACACTGCTACTTTTTGGTATATTCACGGCATCATCAATGGCGATTGTACCGCCTTTCGTTGTATCTGCAACGGCTTTTGAAACCAAAGTAACCTTATCCCAATAATCCTTGAAAGTGAGATAAAGCGGCGCGAACCAGTAAGGATCCATTTCAAAAAGATAAATTTTTGAGCAAATATCAACATAACGAAGGGCGAAATTTCCTTCACAAACTCCGGCATCAATCAAAATATCTCCGTCCTTTACCTTGTGGTCGCCTTTAATATAAAGGTGTGGCGAAGTAGGAATTTGCTCTCTTAAAATTCCTGCAATATATTTTTTGCCGTCATTTCTTTCAATTATATTGCCATAATCCGGAGGGTAGTACATTTTGCGCTTTTTGCCCTCAACAGTTTCAAACATTATATAGGGCATGTTGTTTGCTTCATCGATAGCAACTTCGTGGAAAGTTGTTTCATAATTTGCCATATGCTGATTAAAAACTGTCAACTCATTTTTTTTCCAATATTTTAAAGTTTCTTGAATAACTGGCTCTTTTAAGTCTTCATATTTTTTAATCATTAACTGTTGAAGCAACCAATAAATACTTTTAATTTTTTCTTTGGGGACTTCTAAATTTGGGGCTTGTTCAATTATTGACGGCAGATTTTCGCTGGGACAATCTATAAGCAGAAAATCATAATCCAAAATGTAAACAAACGCCATTGGGTAAAACATATATCCGTTCACTGATTGAAAAGATTTTTCGGCATCGTCGGACAAAAAGCCTATCAAATGATATTCAAGTTTTTCAATGGCATTGAAAATGGGGGTATAATCTTTATTGCTTGAAGGATCTCCAAAAATAAGTAAATTCAAAAAAATCGCCTCCAAATTATTTTTCAGACCACTGATAAAAATCTGTGCCGACAATTTTTCTGAAAACAGATTTACAGTAAGGGCATTTGAAATGATCCATCGTGTTTGAAAAATCGGGCTTGCCGTTTACAATTTGAACGGGTCCAGCCTCAACAAAATCCATTCTGTCGCCGCAACGAGGGCAGGGGCATTTACCATCAGCTTCACGCTTTAAAATTTTTGGCGGAATATCTCCGGTTGAAATTACGCGGTGTTTCTTTTGGCGTTCGTCTTCCGGCAGTTCAAAAACATTGTAGTAGCCGGAATTTAAAAGTTCACGATAAAAGACGCCGCAATTATCGCAAATTTGGCGCGGTAAAGTTGCGTCCATATCTACTTTACCGTTTACAATTCTTACCGGTCCGCCTTCCGCCTTGCGCAATTCTCCCTTACATTTTGGGCAGATTAACTTTTTGGCAGAATTTTTATCCAGTTTCACTAAGTCCATATCATCACCTAATCTAAATAAAACCTTTTAACATTCTGTGGTTATTTCCACAAAGATTAAAATATTTCCTGCCTAATTTTGGGGAATAAAAAAAAGCCGCCGTGCCTTATCAGCGACTTTGAAAATTTTAAAATTCAGATTAGCCGAGGATAACAAGGGATTCATGAGCCTTGACGCTTTGCCCTGCAGCTACGTTGAATTTTTTAACAGTGCCGTCGGTGTCAGCGGTAATTTCGTTTTGCATTTTCATAGCTTCAAGAATCAACAAAACTTCGCCGGCTTTAACTTGTGCGCCTTCGCTTGCCACGAGTTTAATAACTTTGCCGGGCATAGGGGAATCGATAGAATGTTCGCCCGCGCCTGCTGAAACTTTTGCAGGAGCAGGAGCCGCCGCAGGGGCAGGAGCTACCGCAGGTTTAGGCGCAGGAGCCGCCGCAGGTTTTGGCGCGGAAGAGCCGACTGCTTTTACTTCCTCAACTTCGACTTCATAAGTTGTACCGTTGACGGTTACATTAAATTTTTTCGTTGCCATTTTCTAACCTCCGATTATTTGACGCGGTTTGCAAGCGTCCAATTTTCATTGCGTTTGATATTGACGGCTACAACTTTGCCGCCTTTGGAAATTGCTTGAATTGCCGCCGTGATGACTGCAATTATTTCGGGTTTAATTTTTTCAGCCATTGGAAAAATCTCCCTTCGGTCGATTTTTAGGGATAAAGGGCAAAGGGATAAAGGGATAGATTTCAAATCCCTAAGCCCTATTTCCCTTTTTCCCTATGCCCCTTACAAAGGAATATTGCCGTGCTTTTTGGTAGGAGCGGCTTCACGTTTGCTTGCAAGTGCGTTAAGTGCAGTAATGATAAGCGGGCGTGTTTCTTTCGGCTCAATAACCATATCAGCATAGCCGCGCTCTGCCGCCTTGTAAGGTGTAGCAAATTCTTCAACGTATTCAGCAGTTTTTTGATCTTTGTCGGGGTCTTTGCGGAAAATGATATTAGCCGCGCCTGCAGGTCCCATAACCGCAATTTCCGCGCTTGGCCACGCCATAACTTGGTCTGCTCCCAATTCACGGCAGCACATAGCAATATAACTTCCGCCGTAAGCTTTACGAGTTATAACAGTAACTTTTGGAACGGTTGCCTCACTGTAAGCATAAAGCATTTTTGCGCCGTGTCTGATAATTCCGTTGTATTCTTGGTCAACGCCCGGCAAAAATCCCGGTACGTCAACAATATTAACCAGCGGAATATTAAAAGCGTCACAAAAACGAATGAATCGCGCAGATTTATCCGAGGCGTCAACGTCAAGGCAACCTGCCATAACCGCCGGCTGATTGGCGATAATTCCAACTGTACGCCCGCCGAAACGTGCAAAGCAAGTTATAATATTCGTTGCAAAATATTTGTGGACTTCGTAAAATTCGCCGTTGTCAACAATTCCCTTGATAACTTCCTTCATATCGTAAGGCGCATTTGGATTGTCGGGAATAATTGTATTTAAAAAATCTTCCTGTCTGTCGGGGTCGTCGCCTGTATCGACAATAGGCGCGTCTTCCAAATTGTTACTGGGTAAGAAACTTAACAAATATCTGATTTGGTTAATGCAGTCTTCCTCATTTTCAGCGGCAAAATGTGCAACGCCGGAGCGGCTGTTGTGAGTCATTGCGCCGCCCAATTCTTCAGCGGTAACTTCTTCAGCCGTAACAGATTTAATAACCGCAGGGCCGGTAATGAACATTTGGCTTGTATTTTTTACCATGTAGATAAAGTCGGTAATTGCAGGGGAATAAACCGCGCCGCCTGCGCAAGGTCCCATAATTACGGAAATTTGAGGAATAACGCCGCTTGCCGCCGTGTTGCGGTAAAAAATTCCCGCGTAACCTGATAAAGCGTCAACCGCCTCTTGAATACGTGCGCCGCCGCTGTCGTTAATACCGATTAAAGGCGCGCCCATTTTCATTGCAAGATCCATAACCTTCCAAATTTTGTGCGCGTGTTTTTCGCCCAAGCTGCCGCCTTCAACCGTGAAATCCTGCGCGAAGGCGTAAACCAAACGCCCGTCAACAGTGCCGTAACCGGTAACAACACCTTCGCCGGGCAATTCTTTTTGTTCCTGCCCAAAATTTGTACAGCGGTGTTTAACAAACATATCAAGTTCAACAAAAGTACCTTCGTCAAAAAACATTTCGATTCTTTCGCGGGCGGTAAGTTTGCCTTTGCCGTGTTGGGCGTCAATGCGTTTTTGCCCGCCGCCGAGTAGAATTTTTTCTTTTTTTGAGTGCATTAAGTCAATTTTTTCTTGAACTGTCGCCATTTAATTCGCTCCTTTCAGTCGCTTTTTAGGGTTCTAGGGTTCAAGGGATACAGGGATATAGGGATAAAAAAATTCCCTATTTCCCTATTTCCCTATACCCCTATAACCCTAATTAACCGCGCTGGCAAAGTTCCAAAAGTACGCCGTGAGTTGCCTTGGGATGAATGAAAGCGATCATTGCGCCGCCTGCACCTTTACGCGGTTTTTCGTCGATAAGTTTAACGCCCTTTTCTTTCAAATCTGCAAGAGCCGCCTCAAGATTATCAACACGCAAAGCAATATGTTGAATGCCGCCGCGTCCGCCGTTTTTCTCAATGAATTTTGCAATAGGGCTTGTTTCGTCGGTTGCAACCAAAAGTTCAATTTCGCCGTGCTGCTTATCTTCAGTGGTAGGATAAAAAGCCGTGGTAACTTTCTGGTCTGCAACGGTTTCATCGCCCGTATATTGCAAGCCGAGCAATTTCCAAAATTCGCCGTCTTCCAAAGTGGTTGACGCAATACCAATGTGATCTACTCCCAAAATTTTAAACATATTTAAGCCCTCCCAAAAAATTTGATTTATTAATTTTAAAACGCCCGCAGACGCTCAAATTTGCCCGCTAAGCCGCCTTGCAAGATTCAAGGGTACATTTATGTTAAAAAAATTTGAAGGCGGCTTAAAATCAATCCTACGCGCAAACAGCGGGGTTTATTTAAAAACTTTTACGCGCTCTGCAACCGGTAATTTTTCTATAGCGTCAGCGTCTTTCAATTTTCCAAAATTTTAATTTGTGACTTTTAAAATGCCCGCAGACGCTCAAATTTGCCCGCTAAGCCGCCTTGCAAGATTCAAGGGTACATTTATGTTAAGAAAATTGGAAGGCGGCTTAAAATCAATCCTACGCGCAAACAGCGGGGTTTATTTAAAAACTTTGACGCGTTCTGCAACCGGTAATTTTTCTATAGCATCAGCGTCTTTCAATTTTTCGCCAAAAACCATCTGCGCGACCAATTTCCAACTTGCAGGAACGTCAAACGCCTTTTTAATTTCGTCGTCAATCAGCGGGTTGTAGTGTTGAATGTTGACGCCCAAGCCCATTTTTTCAAGCAGTGTCCAAATTGCAAATTGCAACATACCGTTAGCTTGCGAGGCCCAAATTGGAAAATTTTCGGCGTACGGTTTAAATTTTTCCTGCATATCTTTTACAGTGTCAGTTTCTTCAAAAAATAAAATTGTGCCGTAGCCTGCCGCAAAGCCGTTAATTTTCGCTTCAGTGCCTGCGAATTTATCAGCGGGAACAATTTTTTTCAGCGCGGCTTTTGTAATATCCCAAACTTTTTCGTGGTGTTCGTTCATTGTCAAAATCACTCGCGCAGATTGCATATTGAAAGCAGAAGGTACTTCCTTTGTCATACGTTCGACGGCGGAAATAATTTCAGATTCAAGCACGGGGATATTTTTACCCAAATTATAAATTGTGCGGCGATTGATAACAGCCTTTTTAAAACTCATTTATAAAACCTCCGAAAAAATTTTTATCACTATTCCCTATTCCCTAACCACTATTCCCTATTTATGCATATCGCCGGTCTTTAAAAAGCGTGAATGGAAACTCAAAGCCTCGTCGATTAAATGCGGCGTATTTGCCTTTTTGGTAGCCTCAAGGGCGCGGTTGTAATAATCTAAAAGCATTGGGCGATAATCTGGATGAGCGCACTTGTTGATAATTTCAAGTGCACGTCTACGCGGTTCAAGTCCGCGCAG
>JAFSZS010000155.1 GCA_017455645.1 Selenomonadaceae bacterium
ACCAAAATTCAAAAAGAGATGCGATTCAATGAAAAAATTTCTAACTCGAAATAAAAATATCACAAAAATAATTTTGATAATGACGACGGTTGCCGCGGTACTTGCAATTTCTGTTTCGTCAATAGTTTTGGACAGGGTAATTAAAAGCCACGACGAAGAAAGAATGAAATTTATTGCTGCCGATATTTACGATGACATTAACACCGAACTTTTAAAAATTGTGATGATTGCCCGCGTTATGTCAAATGATATTCCTTTGGTGGAGCAACTGAAACTTGAGGACGAATTTACCGTTGAAGAAAATGTTTACCGAATGCAAAATTATATGTCAAAATTGAAAAAATCTTTCCACTTGTCAACCGGATTTGTTGTCTCCGAAAAATCGAAAATTTACTATTCGCCGGAAGGTTTCAACAAAATTATTGACGTTGAAAACGATAAGCACGATATTTGGTACAAACTTTTTCTTGATAAAAATCTTCCCTACGATTTTGATATTGACGTTGACGAAATAAACGAAAATCACTGGACAATTTTTGTAAGTGCCAAAATTTGTGACGAAGAAGGAAATTTATTGGGCGTTTGCGGCGTAGGCGAATATTTAACCGAAATTCAGAACCTGCTGATAACTGACGAAGAAGCTTACAATGTCAAAATTAGTATCGTGAATCAAAACGGCGTCATTCAAATTGACAGGGATTTTGTAAATATTGAGACTGCGCACATTCAAAATATTATCAACCCAAATAAATCTGTGCAATTTGTTTTCAGTGAAGCTGACGGCGTGCAGACAATTTCAAAATATATGCCGGACTTGGGATTATATTTGGTTGTGCGGCGCAGTGTCAATAATATTCAAAGTGCGTATTCAAATTTGATTCTTTACATGGTAGGCAGTTTTACCATTGCCGTAACGCTTTTTCTAATTTTTATGCGCGTGGCTTTGACGGTAAATCATATGCAAATTGCCGAGATGGCGAAAAAGAACGGGCTTGCAAGTTACGCCGATTTATATATTTCAACGCACTTGATAGATTTAAAAAATGATTCCATCCACGAATTAAGCCGCGACCCTGATTTTAATTTGTTCAATCTGGACGGGCAAAAACACGCCGCCTACCAAATGATTAACGCGGTAAAAGCAATGACTGCTTCCGAGAGTATGAAGAAAATGCGTAACTTTGTAAATTTGGATACAATTTCGGAGCGGCTGAAAGAAAGGAACGTTATCAACTGTGAATTTCGCAGTAAAAAATATGGTTGGTGCAAGGCGTACTTTATCGCAACCGAATTTGACGAAAACCACCAGATTAACCAAATTATTTTTGCTGTTGAACTTATTGACGAGGAAAAAAATCGTGAAAACAATTTGATTTATCTTTCGCAGACAGATTTAATGACAGGTTTAAAAAATCGCGGCAGCGGCGAAAAAGCCATAAAAGAATTGATTGAAGGCGATGTTGAAGGAATGTTTTTCATGATGGACGCGGATAAATTTAAATCTATCAATGATAATTTCGGACACGACGTAGGCGATAAAGTTATAAGGGCGATTGCTGATTGTTTGAAAAAAACTTTTCGCGCAGGTGATATTGTAATGAGAATTGGCGGCGACGAATTTGCAGCTTATGCAGTTGGAATTACTGACGCGGCAAACGGGAAAATTCTTGTTGAAAAATTTTTTGAGCAAATTAACGCTATAAATATTCCGGAGCTCGGTGAAAGAAAAATTTCAATCAGCTTGGGCAGTGCGATTTTTCGCGCAGATGAAAATATTTCTTTCGAGCAACTTTACAAGCGCGCAGATTTGGCGGCTTACGAAAGTAAAAGAATTTGGGGCAATTTCCATACTTCCTACGAAAGTTAATTTTTTTATTTTACAAGTCGGCTTTTCTTTCTTTAGAGTTTGTCTACAAATTCAAATATTTATTTTTTTAATATACTTTTCTTTGTTGTGCCAAAGAAAAGTATCAAAAGAAAGGCACTTAACCGTAATTTTTAAGTAGGTGTGTCCGCTGAAATCACATCCTGTGATTTACGCGGGCGGCGTCCATCCTTGGACGCCGTGTGCCACCTTGCGCTAATGTTTCACTTTAAAATTTTTTTTGTAGCGCGTCGACAATTCTTAAAAAATCTGAAAATTTTTATTTTGATACTTGAAATGTAACCTGCGTTTGAATTAAAATTATTGTGAAAAAATTTGATTGGGGGTTAAATTTTATGAGTTTTCCAAAAGGTTTTCTCTGGGGCGGGGCGGTTGCCGCCAACCAATGTGAAGGGGCTTACCTTGAAGGCGGCAAAGGTCTTTCAATTCCTGATATGTTGCTCGGCGGCGACGTGAATACCCCGCGCACTTTCTGCCCAAAAATTGAAGACGGCGTTTTTTATCCTTCACATACTGCGATTGATTTTTATCATCACTACAAGGAAGATATTAAACTTTTCGCAGAAATGGGCTTTAAGTGTTTCAGATTTTCAATCAACTGGGCGCGTATTTTCCCCAACGGCGATGACGCAACACCAAATGAAGAGGGCTTGAAATTTTACGAAAACGTTATTGACGAATGCAAAAAGTACGGGATTGAGCCGTTAATTACGTTGAATCACTACGAAATGCCCTTTGCACTTGTCAAAAATTACAAAGGCTATTCCAACAGAAAAGTTATTGATTTATTTGTAAAGTACGCCGTAACTTGTTTTGAACGTTTCAAGGACAAAGTTAAATATTGGCTGACTTTCAATGAAATTAATATGTCTTTGATGGAGCCGAATATGGGCGATTTGTACAGCATCGGCGTTATTCAAGATGTTGACTTAAACCGTACCGCGCCTTGTAAATTCCCTGAACTTACTGACGTACCGCAACAAAGAATTGAAGGCTTGCACAATCAATTTGTAGCGTCTGCAAAGGCTGTTATCGCCGGTCACAAAATTAATCCAAACTTTATGATTGGCAATATGATTTGTCACATTACTTGGTATCCTTTGACGCCCAATCCCAAAGACTTACTGGAGGATCAACGCAGGGATTCAATTTGTAACGACCTTTGCGGCGATGTTCACGTACGCGGCGAATATCCTTACTTTGCCAAAAAATTTTATCAAGATATGGGCGTTGATACTTCTTTCATGGACAACGAAGAAGACAAAAAAATTCTGCGCGAAGGCGTTGTTGATTTTTATACTTTCAGTTACTACATGTCAAATTGCGTAACGGTACAGGAAGGCGCGGCTCAAGTCAAAGGCAATATGATGGGCGGCGCAAAAAATCCCTACCTTAAAGCAAGTGATTGGGGTTGGCAAATTGACCCGGACGGCTTGCGTTGGACTTTAAATAAATTGGCGTCACGTTATCCCAATACTCCAATTATGGTTGTTGAAAACGGTTTCGGCGCGTTTGATAAAGTTGAGGCTGACGGCTCCATTCACGACGATTACAGAATTTCTTATTTCCGTGAACATATTAAGGCAATGGGCGAAGCTGTAAAAGACGGCGTACCGCTTATCGGCTACACTACTTGGGGACCTATCGATTTAGTTTCTGCAGGCACCGGACAATACGCCAAACGTTACGGCTTTATCTACGTCAACAAACACGACGACGGCAGC
>JAFSZS010000156.1 GCA_017455645.1 Selenomonadaceae bacterium
GTACCACAACCGAAATTGAATACCGGGACGCGGGAATAATTTTGAAGTACACGCCGCGCATTAACGCCGACGGCACAATTACTGCCACAATTCATACCGAAGTCAGCACACCGCAATACGTCGAAGATTTAAAGGCGTACCAATTCAACACGCGCTCTGCAGATACAACAGTTACAGTGCGCGACGGCGAGCCTATGGTAATTGGCGGGCTGATTGGCGCGGAAGATGCTAAAAGTATCAGCAAAATTCCTGTTTTGGGCGATTTGCCAATTTTGGGCGCACTCTTCAGAAATCACAGAAAAAGTAAAACTGAATCCGAACTTATGATTTTTTTGACGGCGCACGTAATTAACGGCGCGGGCGTCGGCGTACAAAAAAATGTACGCTATTCTGTACCGGCGGGAGGCTTGCCACATGAAATTTTATCCAATGAACATTAACATTGAAAATAAAAAGTGCGTGGTAATTGGCGGCGGCAAAATCGCCTTTGATAAAATTGTCGGATTTTTGGAGGCGGGCGCAAATATTGAAGTTATCGCGCCCAAAATCTGTACCGAGCTTGAAAATCTGCGCGACAAATTCTAAAAAATGTACGCTATTCAGTACCGGCGGGAGGCTTGCCACATGAAATTTTATCCGGTGAACATTAACATTGAAAACAAAAAGTGCGTGGTAGTAGGCGGCGGCAAAATTGCCTTTGATAAAGTTGTCGGACTTTTGGAGGCGGGCGCAAATGTTGAAGTTATCGCGCCCAAAATTTGTACCGAGCTTGAAAATCTGCGCGACAAAATTAAAATTGTGCGTGAAAATTATTCAGCTGAAAAAATTTCTGAAGGCGTGATTTTAATTGCGGCAACAAACAATTCTGAACTCAACGCGCAAATTGCAAAAGACGCCCGCGCTAAACATTTTTTGGTTAATATTGTTGACGATATTTCAAGTGATTTTATTGTACCGTCGAGAATCCGGCACGACGATTTTTTAATTGCAATTTCAACCGGCGGCAGTTCACCGGCTTTTTCAAAATTTGTAAGGAAAATGCTTGAGCAGGAACTTGACGAAAATTTCGGCGCGGCGGTAGAAATTATTTCAAAATATCGACAGGCAGTTATAAAAAAAATTCCTACGCACGAATTGCGAATACAATTTTGGCAGGAAATTTTAACCGCCGAAATTTGGGAAAATATAAAATCCGGCAACCTTTCAATTTTGGAAAATAAAATTAAAAACGCTTTAACTTAATTTGGGCAAAAGAAAAACGCTTTACTTGGAAAAAAGACGTGGTATAATAGCCGTGTTTAATCGGTCGATTGTCGGCTTTCCTCTCAAACGAGAGGAGGTGATAGCGATGTCAAAAAAAGATATTATTTCGCTGGTTATTCAAGCCGCGACGCTCGCTGTTGCCGTATACGACGTTTTCTTCAAGTAAAACGCTGAAACAAGCCGCTAACGCGGTTTCCTAGAGATAAGAATTTATTGAGAGGAAGCCGACGCTGGAAAGTCGACCACCTTTTTTTTGCAACAAAATTGTAAAACATTTTAGAATAAATTGCAAGAATTTTTTGGGAGAGACAAAAATGCACTTAAAAATATTGGGGCTGAATTATAAAACCGCTCCGATAGAAATTAGAGAAAAATTTTCTGTAACAAAAGAATCAATCAGGCGCGGGCTTGAAAATCTTGACGAATACGAAGGCTTGAATGAAGCGGTTATACTTTCAACTTGCAACCGTACCGAAATTTACGCCGTAACTTCCGACGAGTGCGCGGGCAGTGTCAAAAATTTTTTTAATGCTTTAATAGGCGGTAACTTTGAAAATTTTTTGTACGAATACGAAGGCGAAAATTGCGCGCGGCATCTTTTTGAAGTTTCGGCAAGTTTGGATTCTTTAATTTTGGGCGAAGGTCAAATACTTTCGCAAGTCAAGGACGCCTACACCACCGCAAAAAATATTGGCACAACCGGCACAATTTTAAATACACTTTTTCACAGGGCAATAGCCGTTGGCAAAAATGTGCGCACGGAAACTAAAATTGCTTACAATTCGGTTTCTGTAAGTTCGGCGGCAGTTGAATTGGCGGCTGAAAAATTGGGCGGCTTGAAAGATAAAACCGCGTTGATTTTCGGCGCAGGTAAAATGGCGCAACTTACCGCCCAACATTTAAAATCTCACGGCGTCAAAAAAATTCTGGTTGCCAATCATCACATTGAGCGCGCCCTTGAAATGGCTGAAAAAATCGGCGGCGAAGCTGTACCTTGGGAAAATGCAATGCAACGCGCCCTTGACGTTGACATTATTATTACTTCGACGGGCGCGCCGCACTACGTCATAAAGCCTTGGCAAACTCAACAGCTTATGACTCGTCGCGCAGGTCGCGGGATTTTTTTCATTGATATTGCCGTACCGCGTGATGTTGATCCGGAAGTTGGAAAAATCGGCGGCGTTACTCTTTACAATATTGACGATTTGGAAGCGGTTGTTGAATCGCACGTTAAAGCGCGGCAACTTGAGGCTGAAGAAGCGCGGAAAATTATTGAAGTCGAAGTTGCGGCGATTATGGAGCGTTTCAAATATTTAAAATTTCAACCGCTTATGGCTGATTTATCCAACCGCGCCGAAAAAATTCGTGAACGTGAACTTAAAAGAATTTCCGGCAAAATTTCAAACTTAACCGCCGAAGAACGCCGCGCCCTTGACCAAATGACTAAAAAAATTGTGCGAAAACTTTTGCGCCTGCCAATGATGAAACTTAACGCCTCCGCCGGTACAAGTCAAGAAAATTTCTACGCGGCGGCTATGCAAGCGTTGTTTAGGGAATAGTGGGTAGGGAGTAGGGAATAGTGATTATAAAAGCTGAAAATCTGCAACACATTTATAAAACTGCGGCGGGCGAAAAACTTGCTCTTGACAATTTAAATTTTTCAATCAACATCGGCGAATTTGTGGCGATTATCGGCACGAACGGCAGCGGCAATACGCGGCGGCTATGCAAGCGTTGTTTAGGGAATAGTGGGTAGGGAGTAGGGAATAGTGATTATTAAGGCTGAAAATTTACAACACATTTATAAAACCGCGGCGGGCGAAAAACTTGCTCTTGACAATTTAAATTTTTCAATTAACAGCGGCGAATTTGTGGCGATTATCGGCACGAACGGCAGCGGCAAAAGTACCCTTGCAAAACATTTCAACGCACTTTTAAAACCTACCGCGGGCAAAATTTTTGTGGCGGGGCTTGATACTTCTGACGAAAAAAATATTTGGGCAATTCGTGAAAATGTTGGAATGGTTTTTCAGAATCCAGATAACGAAATTGTAGCGGCGATTGTCGAAGACGATATTGCATTTGGACCGGAAAATTTGGGAATTGAACCGGCGGAAATTCGGAGGCGCGTTGATTTGGCACTTGATAACGTCAATATGACTGCCTATAAAAATTTTTCGCCGAGCAAACTTTCAGGCGGGCAAAAACAAAGAATCGCAATAGCCGGCGCAATCGCTATGCAAACAAAAATAATTGTCTTCGATGAACCAACCGCAATGCTTGACCCGCAAGGACGCCGCGAAGTTTTAAGCACGATAAAAAAGTTGCACGCGCAGGGCTTAACGATAATTTTAATAACGCACTTCATGGACGAGGCGGCAACGGCTGATAAAATTTTTGTAATGGAACGCGGCAAAATTTTAAAAATCGGTACGCCTCAAGAAATTTTTTCTGATATTAAAGAAATTAAGCGGCTCGGCTTAGATGTTCCCGTTGCAACAGAATTGGCGGCGCGTCTCAAATTATCGACTGGAATTTTAACCGCTGAAGATTTAATCGCCGCACTTTCAAGAAAATAAATTTGTACCAAAATTTTAAAAATCGGTACGCCTCAAGAAATTTTTTCTGATATTAAAGAAATTAAGCGGCTCGGCTTAGATGTTCCCGTTGCAACAGAATTGGCGGCGCGTCTCAAATTGTCGGCTGGAATTTTAACCGCTGAAGATTTAATCGCCGCACTTTCAAGAAAATAAATTTTGTAATATAATTCCATACAAAAAAAGTTGGAAGTTTTTTATGCGAAAAATTTTTTTTGTACTTGGAATTTTTTTTATGTTGGTAGGAATTTTCGGCGTGTCTTACACTTGGAGCCACGACCACCGCAAAACTGAATTTTTGGAAGAATACGCCACGCTTGAATTTAAATCTGCGCGAGACGAAAAAGGCTATTTGGAAGGCGCAAATTTAAGTTTATGGGATTATCGATTTGACAAGGCACAACTTTTGGACAAGGCGATAATTTTTATTGACGGCGTACCTTGGGAAGTCGACGCGGCAACCCGTCAAACTCTTTCAAATCGCCAAAACGAAAATAAATTATTTATCCAGTTTCCGAAGTCCAGTTTGCGGGATATGTTGACCGCCAAAGAAATTCGGCTGAAATTTTACTACGATAACGGGCAATCTGTAGACTTGCCGCTCGGCAAAAACGAATTAATCACTTGGCAAAGAAAATTACGTTGGTAGGGGGGATTTTTTCTGAAACAAATTATTTTTAATTCTGATGATTTCGGCAGACACAAATTAATAAATTTGGCGGTTGAAAAAGCTTTTAGGAAAGGTTGCCTGCGTTCTGCCACGATTATGACGGGCGCAAGATTTTTTGAACACGCGCTGGAAGTTGTCAAAAGAAATCCCGAAATGGGCGTTGGGATTCATTTCACTTTGGCTAATGGTTTTCCCGTTTTGCCGCCTTCAGAAATTCCCTCGCTTGTGACGCCCGCCGGTTATTTTCACGCAAATTACGTGGAATTTTTAAAGCTGTACCTCAAGGGCAAAATTAAACGCGCAGAAATTCAAGCTGAACTTGCTGCGCAACTTTTAAAGGCTCGTCGCGCAGGTTTAAAGTTGACGCACTTTGACAGCCACCAACATTTACACCATTTCCCCGGGATTATTGGAATTGCGCTGAAAGTTGCAAAGGCGGGCAAACTTCCTGCAATGCGCGTAGCCGACACGAAAATTTTTGACGGCTCGATTGATAACGTCGGGCAACTTATCGGGCGAATCGGTTTAGGCTCGCTGTCAAAATTTGCGGCACATTCCGCACATACAAAAAATATTTTGACGCCGGATCATTTTTCGGGAATTGTGGCGGGCGAATCTGTTACCGAAAAATTTTTAGCCAAACTGATAAAAAATCTTGAGGAAGGCACAACTGAAGTAATGCTGCACCCCGGTACAAACAATGAAATTTTGCAAAAGTACTGCGATTGGCAGCACGATTTTGAAGCTGAATTGAACGCCGTTACTTCGCCCAAAATTTTAAAAC
>JAFSZS010000157.1 GCA_017455645.1 Selenomonadaceae bacterium
CGATTTACCGATACCGCGGTCGCCGATAATCAATTCACGTTGCCCGCGCCCGATAGGAACAAGCGCGTCAATCGCTTTTAAACCTGTCTGCAACGGCTCATGAACTGATTTTCTGTCAGCAATACCCGGGGCTTTATATTCGACAGGGCGAAATTGATTTGTTTCGATAGGTCCCTTACCGTCGATAGGGCGTCCGAGTGCATCAACTACGCGCCCAATCATATTTTCACCAACGGGAACCTGCATAATTCTTGCAGTGCGTTTAACTGTTGCGCCTTCCTTAATTTCGTTGTCGCGCCCCAAAATAACCGCACCAACGTTATCCTGCTCAAGGTTAAGAACCAAGCCGTAAATGTCATTTCCGAAGTCTAACAATTCGCCGGACATTGCTTTATCCAAGCCGTGAATATGTGCAATACCGTCACCGACTTCTATAACCGTGCCGACTTCATCAACATTTAAATCTACGTTGTAATTTTTTATCTGATTCTTAATTATCGCAGTAATTTCATCCGGATTTATTTTCATTTTATTTACTTCACCTCTGATTAACTGCAAAAAGTTTCAAAAGTTAAAATTTTTAATTACCGACGGCAAGCGTACTTTTCAAAGAGCGTAAACGCCCTGCCGCGGAGCCGTCAATTCTTTTATCGCCGATTGTAACAATGACGCCGCCCAAAATTGATTTATCTTCGTGTTTGCGAATTTGAATTTTTTTGCCGGTAACGGTTGCAAGTTTTTTTGTAAGCTGCGATTCTTGCGATTTTGTAAGTGGAAAAGCCGTTACAACGTCAGCAACCAAAATTCCCTGCGCTTGATTTTTTAAAGACGTGAAAATTTCGTAAATCTCATTAAAAATACCGATTCTGCTTTTATCGACAAGCAACATTAAAAAATTCATAACGTCAGCCGAAATTTCTTTGTCGAATGCTTTTTTGAGTAAATCTTTTTTGGCTTGATGCGGGACTAAAGGATTTTGAAAAAATTTCACGGCTTCCGGCAAGCTGAAAACGTCTTCATAAATTTTTTTTAAATCTTCTGCGTAGTCATCGAGTTTATTTTCGTCCTGCGCGAGTTCAAAAATAGCGCGTGAATATTTGGTGGCAAGCTGAATATTTAACATACCGCCCGCCTCCTACTTTACGCCGTCAAACATATCATCATTTAAACCGGCAATAAAATCGCTGACGAGTTTATCATTTTCCTTGGAAGAAAGATTTTTGGCAACGATTTTTTCAGCCGCCGCCAAACTCAAGGTAACAATTTCTTTTTGCATTTGTTCAAAGGCGCGGTTGCGTTCGTTTTGAATTTCGATTTGCGCGTTTTGTTTAAGGCGTTCAATTTCTTTTTTAGTTTCGGCAACGAGAGCCTCACGTTCTTGACGCGCGGTAAGTTCAGCCTTATCAACAATTTCTTGAGCGCGGCGTTGAGCGTCTGCAAGTTGAGATTTATATTGCGCCAAAGTTTCTTCAGCAGCTTTTTTGTCTGCGTCAGCCTTGTTAATGTCAGCTTGAATTTTATCTGCGCGTTGTTTCAACATTTTTGCAACCGGCTTGTAAGCCAAAGCGCGCAGAATTGCCGCCAAAATTAAAAAGTTTACAACCTGCGCGATCATTGTTGCGTTAATTTCTATCAAAGAAAATTCCCCCTCCCGTTCGATAATTTTAAAGTTGGGCAGTCTTAAAATTTAACTACCCAACTGCTGAATTATTCAACTGTCCAAAAATTATCCGATAAGCGGGTTAGCATAAAGCATAATCAAAGCAACAACAGCGGCGATAATAGCCATAGCTTCAATCAAACCGACAGAAATAAGGGTATTGGTGAAAAGTGCGCCCTGCGCTTCAGGTTGGCGTGTAATACCTTCGATAAATTTACTTGTAACAAGACCGTCGCCCAAGCCCGCGCCAATAGCTGCAAGACCCATACAAATACCCGCTCCAACAAGAGCCGCCGCTACCATAATTGCATTTTCCATTTAAAAAATCCTCCTCAAAAATAAAAATTAATGACTGTCTTTAACGGCGTTACCTAAGTAAGCCATACTAAGCATAGTGAAAATAACCGCGTGTACACAGCTGATAAAAATACTGAAACCCAGCCACGCAACGCTCGGAAGTGATAACCAGAATGGATTTTCCGTCAAATGAAGTAAAACGATAATCAGAATTTCGCCCGCGAGAATGTTACCGAATAGACGAAAAGCCAACGTGATAGGTTTTGCAATTTCTTCAATCGCATTGATGACGACGAAAGGCGCAATCGGTTGGAAAAAGTGCGCAATGTAATGACCGCCCTTGAAGTACAAGCCGAAGAAATGAACCAAACAAACTACCAACAAGGCAAGTCCAAGCGTGGTATTCAAATCGTTTGTCGGCGATTCAAGAAACGGAATCAAACCCAAAAGGTTGCTGACCAACAAAAACAAAAAAAGCGATACGATAAACGGCGCAAGAAACATTCCGCGCTTGCCCATCATACCTTCAATTTGCCCGTGCAACCAGACTACAATTATTTCAATGAAATTTTGCCAACCGCTCGGAATAACTTTTAAACTTTTCACGGCAAGGCAAGAAATAACAATAACAACCGCCATTGCAAGCCAAGTCATTACCAAAGTTTCAATATTGAAAGTTAAGCCCATAAATTGAACAGTCTCACGAACGCCAATATGCTCCATAAAATTCACCTCCTTCCAAAGTACACCAAAACACCCAGCGCGGTTACATAAAAAACAATAAAACACATCGCCGAAGTTAAAAATAATTCCGTCGATATGCGAGCGGCAACCCCTAGGACAACTGAAATCATCAAAAACCGCAATAAAAGCCCAATTAACATTGTGCGTTTCGCCGAAGCAGCGTCCATTTTGGCGGCAGTTTCAAGCCTTGCCGCTGTCGATAAAAAATAAAAAAAAGACAGCAAAGCCCCTATCAAAACTGAACCGCACAAAAAAAGCTGTCCGGCGGAAATTAATTGTATCACCATCATTGCGGCAACTGCAAGAAAAATCTTGTACCCGCGCTTAAATGTTAAAATTACCTGTTTCATACGGCTAAACTTTCGACACTGAAAATTTTTTCCCTGCATTTTAACAAATAAAAAAAGCCCGTACCCTGTAAGGCACGAGCCAAATTTTGTTATTGAATAAAATTAATTTTTTCTGTTGGCAATTTCATTTTGAATTGTTTCCCACATTTTATGCTCGATTGGATAATTATTGTCGGTAAGGTGAATCCCAACAGGATTATCATATTTTTGAAAAAGGACTTCGCCGTTTGTCTTTTGAGTAAAATAATAATTTGGATAACTTGTTGCGCCGTTTTCACGAACTTCTTTTGATTTTACGTATGCAATTATTGTATATGACCCTTTGTGCGCCCACCAGAGTTGTCCCAATTCTTCATTATATTTAAGCGTTTCAGTCATCAAGTAAATTTTAGTTTTAAAAAGCGGTTCCGTTCCGCAATAAACATCGCGTGCGTCGGCTTGCGGAGTAAAAGCTAAAAACATTCCAACTGCCAAAAATACTGTCGTTAAAAATTTTTTCAACATAGCAAAAGCCTCCCCCAAAAATTTTTTTATTATGATATATCGAATTTCAATTTCAATAAAAAAAGCCCCAAATTTCTTTGAGGCTAAAAAAAATTTTCGCGCAGATTTTATTTTCTGGATTTAAAATCTTCGTCAACTTCTTCGCGCCATGCGTCGGCAACATCAGCCATAGTTGGAGCTGCAAACGCCGCGCTTACAAAATTTGACATTGAAGAATATCTAGCCTTGGTGCCGCGCTTGTCATTGTGATAATTTACCGCACGATTTGCACTGATACCCATTCTGCCGGAAACTTCCACGGAGTCAATATTTGCGCCCAAAAATACGAAGTCCCAGCCTTTTTCTTTTTGAGTTTCGATAAGCTTTTTAATATCGTCGTAAGTGTAACGGCGGCTTGCATTTTCCATACCGTCTGTAGTGATAATAAAAACAGTTTTGGCGGGAACATCTTCAGGGCGTGCATACTTGTGAATATTTCTGATATGTTTAATTGCGTCGCCTACCGCGTCCAAAAGGGCGGTATTGCCGCGTACGAAATATTCTTTTTCAGTCAAATTTGGAACTTCAGCTATTGGTATTCTGTCGTGAATAACTTCTGACTCGTGGTCAAAAAGTACGGTTGAAACAAAGGCTGCGTTTTCGCCGTTTTTGTGTTTGGCAAGCATTGAGTTAAAGCCGCCGATTGTGTCACTTTCCAAGCCGCTCATGGAGCCGCTCCTGTCCAAAATAAAAACTATTTCTGTTACATTTGCCAAGGTAAACCCCTCCTTAAAAATTCTGGACGAATTATAACTTGAATTTTTATTTTCGTGGTCGCCTGACAGGTTACATTTAAAATCTCCCAGCAAAGGTTGATTGTATTCCCCAAGAAATTGATTGACGGTATCAATATCAAAATTTTTTCGTTCAATGAAAAACATTTCGATAACGTCGCCGAGGTTGCTGTTGGTAAGGGTGTAGCCGGCAGTTTTCAAAAGTGCTTGCGTTTTTTCAAGATTTAATTTCAGTGAAAAGGCGAATGCTACTGCAGTTTGCTTGCTCGGCTGATAATTTTCTTTGTGTCGAATTTTATAAAAATGTTGGCGATTGATACCGGCGCGATTGTAAACATCTGAAACTTTTTCGCCGGATTCAGAAATTAAACGCATCAGCATTTCAGAAAAACTTTCGCTCTTTTGAAAAATTTCTTGAAAATTTATTGCCGGTTGAAAACAAAACGCCGCAGACATTGGCGCAGAATAACTTTCAGAAAAATTTTCCGGCACATAATTTTTTCTGATATAGTGTTTTAATTCCAGTTTCAAATTTTCCATACCGCGCCTCCAATCGCTAATTTAAAAATAATCGACAGTCTGAAGTCTTTTCATCGAAAAATTAATTAACCGGTACTTTTGCAAATTGTTGAGCTCGACAAGTTCCGGCACTGCATTTAAAACTTTTTCCATAAGTTTATCAAGTGATTCAGATTCCAAAATTAAAACAATGACATTATCGCCGGTTGCTATCCAAACTCCGGCTTCGCTGTCATATTCAATTTCTACTTTATATTCAGCCTCCATAAAAATTTTTCCTTCTACTTAACAAAACGCGGCTTCAAAATCAAAGTGACAAAATAAATTACCGCCGCACAAACTACGATTGTTGAGCCCGCCGCGGAATTTAATTCATACGCCAAAAATAATCCCGTCAAGCCGGAAATTAAAGCCGTTGCAACGCTTAGGGCATGGTAAGATTTTACAGAATTTGTAACATTTCTTGCCGCCGTTAAAGTAAGTTGCAGATTAAATTTTCAAAAATTTTTTTATTTTACAAAACGCGGCTTTAAAATCAAAGTAACAAAATAAATTACCGCCGCGCAAACTACGATTGTTGAGCCTGCCGCGGAATTTAATTCATACGCCAAAAATAATCCCGTCAAGCCGGAAATTAAAGCCGTTGCAACGCTTAGGGCGTGGTAAGATTTTACAGAATTTGTAACATTCCTTGCCGCCGCCGCCGGTAAAACTAAAAGCGCGTTGATTATCAAAATTCCTACCCATTGAATTGAAAGAGCAACAACTACCGCCAAAATTACGGCAAACGCCGATTCAACTTTTTGAGTAGCAATTCCGCGGCTGCGCGCCAAAGTTTTATTCACTGACGAAATTAAAAGCTTGTTAAATAAAAAAATCCAGCTAATAAAAACTAAGACAAAAACCGCGCCGAGCCAAATTAAATCTTCCTGCGAAATTGACAGTAAATCCCCAATCAAAAATCTTGAAAACTTGTTGAATTGCCCGCCCGCCGACATAAGCATTAAGCCGAGCGCAATAGCCGTGGAGCTGAAAACGCCAATTACAGTATCTGCGCCGCTGTGCGCTTTATTTTTTATGTACGTTATCAGCAGGGCAAAAATTACTGAAAAAATTATCAGCCCAAAAATTTCACTGCCTACGCCCAAAAGTGCGCCAATCGCAATTCCCGTAAATGCGCCGTGTCCGAGTGAATCAGAAAAAAAAGCCATTCGGTTTGAGACAACCATTGTTGACAAAATACCGAACAGCGGAGTTACCAAAATTACTGCGCAGAGCGCGTTTCTCATAAATTCATATTCAAACATTTTTTATCATAAATTTTTAGGAAAAATTTTCTATTCCCTATTCCCTACTCCCTATTCCCTACTCCCTATTCCCTACTCCCTATTCCCTATTCCCTATTCCCTATTCCCTATTCCCTAAAATTAGCCGTTATCATCGAATAAAATTTTTCCGGAGTCAAGTTGTTTAGCCAAAAGTTCTTCTGCAGTTTGAAGTTGGGCGTCTTCAAAATTATTTGTGCCGATTTCGCGGGAATTTGGAAGCGGCGTTTCAAGTTCAACTTCGACATCAGGCGCAATTCCCGTGCCGTCGATATTGCGCCCAAGCGGCGTGTAATATTTTGCGATTGTAAGTTTTAAGCCGTCATCTTGAAACATTGGAATTACAGTTTGAACAGAGCCCTTGCCGTAGGATTTTTGCCCGACGATTAAAGCCGCCTTTGTATCCTGCAACGCGCCGCTCAAAAGTTCGGACGCGCTCGCGCTGTTTTGGTCAATTAAAACTACTATTGGAAATTTTACCTGCTGCAAATTGGAAGTATAAACTTCTTTTTCGCCGTCACGTCTGATAACTGAAACAATCGTACCGGCGGGGACAATTTCCTGCGCGACTTCAACGCAACTTGTAATGACACCGCCGGGATTCTGCCTTAAATCCAAAATAAAGCCTTTCATTCCCTGCTGTTCAAGTTCATTGAGTTTGGATTTAAATTCTTTGCCGGTGTTTTCGCTGAAATTGGAAATTCTGATATAGCCTTCGCGCTCGTCAAGCATTTTTCCTACAACAGTTTGAACTTTGATAATATCGCGGGTAATTGAGTAGGTTTTATCTTCTTCGCCTTCACGATGAATCAAAAGTTTAACTTCAGTGCCGACTTCGCCGCGGATTTTCAAGGCAACTTCGCCGGGTTCAATTTCTTCTATTGGTACAGAATCAACCGCCAAAATTGAATCGCCGGGCAGTAAGCCGACTTTTTCGCCGGGACTTTCGGGAATGACGCCCAAAACGTAAACGCGATTATCTTTGAAGCCCATGTAAACGCCGATACCGCCGAAACTGCTGCTTGTTTCAGCTTTAAGTTGGCTGTAGAGTTTCGGCTCCAGGTAAATTGAGTGCGGGTCGCCCAAGGAGCGTACCATTCCGCTAATTGCGCCGTCAATCAGTTTATCTTCGTCAACTTCCTGTACGTATTGGGATTCAATGAAACGCATTGCGCCTATCAGCCGCGTTAAATTCCCCGCAGTTTTTGAATCAAAGCTCAAGGCAACGCAAAGCCCGACGATTGTACCTATCGAACTTATCAAGGCAATTACTATAATTCCAAGGATTATTCTTTTTTTCATTAAACTTCCTCTTTGACATTAATTTTTATCCTATATTTTATTTTAAAGGAAATATCTTTGTCAACTTTTGATTATATCCGGAATTTGCCAATTAATCGTTTTTTCGCCAATGGAAGTTAAAAAATTATTCACTTTTGAAAAAGGACGGCTGCCGAAAAATCCTCTGTCGGCAGAAAGCGGGCTCGGGTGCGCAGATTCAACTATAAAATGGCGCGGGTTAGTTATCATAGTTTTTTTCGCTCGCGCAGGATTCCCCCACAAAATAAAAGCAAGCGGTTTTTCGTGGTTATTCAAAAGTTCAATGATTCTGTTTGTAAAAATTTCCCAGCCTTTGCCGCGGTGAGAGTTTGCCGCGTGCGCCCGTACTGTCAAAACTGCGTTCAAAAGTAAAACGCCCTGATCTGCCCATGGTTTTAAGCAGCCGTTGTTTGGAATTGTGCAACCTAAATCTGCGCGAAGTTCCTTAAAAATATTAATGAGCGAAGGCGGCGTCGGAACATTCGGCAAAACAGAAAAGCTTAA
>JAFSZS010000158.1 GCA_017455645.1 Selenomonadaceae bacterium
AAAATGGCAAATAATTTTATGCGCCTTGCTAATCGTTTCGGAAATCGGAACTTGAATTCCGATTTGAGCCAAACTCAATTAATTGCACTTTTGGCACTTCCTGAAGGTGAAGAAGAAAAATTTATTGAAGAAAAAGCCGCCAAAGGTACGCCCGTTGAAAATATGACTGTTAAAAAATTGCGCTTGGAAATTCAGCAGTACAAGCGTGATAATGACGCGCTTAACAACGAGATACAGCGTATTCAATCGGTAAGTGAAGAAAATGTCAACCGCGCTGACAAGGCAGAAGCTAAAGTTCAAAGTCTGTTTGCTGATATTGACCGCGCCCAAAAACAAAACAGCGCGTTGAAGGCTGAAAATTCCGCTCTCAAAAATCAAAAACCTATCACTGTTGAACCTGCCGATTATCAGCAACTCAAAAAATCTAAGGCAGCTCTTCAAAGCAAAATTGCCGAACTGCAAAAAGAGTTGAATCAAAAAACCGTTACAGTTGTAACGCCCGCCGATTATGAAAGTACAAAAAAGGAACTGGCAGAGTTAAAAGCGGCAGAATCTGAAATGATACAGCGTATGGATGTTTTTCAAAAACTTTCTACAGTCGCAAGCCTTATTCAGGATATTATCAAATCGCCTTCGCTTGCCGGTATTCAAGATTTCAAGCGCGAGTACCCTGAAGAGTTCGGCAAAATGTGCGCGGCTTTCCTTGATTTTACTGATTCTTTTTATGAGGAGTGATTTTTATGCAAAACAGCTTACAAGTTTTTCAAAACAAACAATTTGGGCAAATGCGCGGCTACGTTGACGACGGTGTAGTTTATTTAAATTTGGGCGACGTTGCACGCGGCTTAGGTTTTATAAAAGCAGGCGGCGCAATAAGTGTTAGAACTATCAATCGCCTTTTGAAAAAAGCCGGTTATACAAAAAAATTTAATACTAATGGCTTTGTGCCGGAAAGTGTTTTTTATTTCCTTGCGATGAGAGCGGATAATCCCAACGCTGAAGATTTCCAAAAGTGGCTTGCTTGTGATGTTGTCCCGTCCATTCGCCAAAATGGCAGTTACAGCGTCAATTCTGCTCCTGCCTTGCCGAGTGTTGACCTGCGCCAACGTGCCGTCGATACCAGAAACGCCGCTACTTCTGTTTATCAAAAATTTATTGACTACGCGTATTCTCAAGGCGACAGCCGCGCAAGACACAAAACCTTCAAAGATTACAGCGAATCAATTTATATAAAATTTTCAAAATTGGCTAATTACGCCGCCGGTATTCCTACAGGTCACAGAAAATTCGCTGACAATGAAAAGCAAGTTCACCTTAAGTTGGTTGAAAATTATATCGGCAAAACTCTTTTGGAAGGTATGGCGGCGGGCAAACATTTTTCCAGCGTTGAAAGTGAAGTTACACTCGGCGTCCTGAAATTGAAACACAATTACTTTGAAAACTCTTTGCCCTTGTTGGAGGGGTCGAAATGAATAAAGTTATCTTAAGCGGCAATTTGACACGTGCGCCGGAACTTCGTTATTCGATAAACGGCTTGGCAGTTGCCAAATTTGGTATCGCCGTCAAACGCCCGCTTTCTAAAAATGATGACGCCGATTTTTTCCACGTCGTTGTTGTCGGTAAGCTTGCCGAATTTTGCGGCAGATATTTTTCTAAGGGCAAACGCGCCTTTATCGAGGGCAGGCTCCAATCAAGCACTTACACCGATAAAAGCGGCGTCAAACATTACAGCGTTGACGTCATTGCTGAAAATATCGAGTTCGGCGACAGTAAGAAAAATCCTTCAGATACGCCCCAAAATAAAACTGTATCTGAAGCGGCGGCTAGCGTTCCCGACTATTACGATGAGCCGCCAAATACTTATGTTGAGAGTGACAATTACGGCGGCGCAGATGAAGAAGATGATATTTCGTTGCCTTTCTAGGGGGGGTTGAAAATGTGGATTAAAACTTGTGAGGGCGTTTATTTAAATTCAGATTTATTGAATGAAATTTATATAGCACCAAGCAAAATTGAAGGCTATATCATTTCGGCGATAAAAAACAGCGAATCCCGCCCGCGATTAATAGCCGAATTTAACGCCAAAGAGGACGCGCAAAACTACCTTGACAGAATGATGAAAGGATTAGGAACACGTATTTGGGAAATTGATATGGGCGATTGGAATTATACCGGGCACAAGAAAGACCATAAAGAGACAAGGCACGGAGGCAGTTGAATTGCGCGTGAGGCTCGCAGTGTTGACCGCAAAGGAAAGGTTATCGAAGTGAAAATCTGCCCTGTCTGCGGGAAAAATTCGACGTCGACAAGCGGCACACTAAATATTGTTCCACTGAATGCAAATTTCAAGCTGAATATGGCGACAAGATTAAGGAGCTTAAAAATGGCTAAGACCGGCAAAGATTATTTTGACGAAATTGCTACTATCTACAGCATTTCCGAGCAAAGCGTTATGAATCACGTTGACGACAAAGAAAAAATTCAGCATATCGCCGCCTGCGCCGCACTTTTGGCTGTTCGTCTTTGTAAAAACTGGGGCTTGAATCCTATCGACGCCGCCCCGCACATTCCCTACTGGCTGTGGCTTATTATCAACAATCCCAACTTTTTCAACATTCAATTTGAACAGGCTCCACTGCCTCAAGGCGTTAAAACTGAAAATCGCCCCGACGGACAACGCCAAGGCGGCATTGACTACACCTCAAAAGAAAATATTCATAAAGTTATCGACCCGTTGTTTTTAGATGAATTGAAAGAAGAACTGGCTGACATTAAAGCCGCGCCGCCGTCCGTCGTCAAGTGCGAATGCTAAAAGAATTTCAAGATAAATTGGCTGATATTAAATTTCTCGACCCCGCCGCCGGTTGCGGTAATTTTCTCGTTGAATCCTACATTTGCCTACGTAAACTTGAAAATGAAACGCTCGCTGAAGTGAAAAGCTTGATGAAGGAGTTGCAGACTGTTGAAGAATCACAGTGAAAAATTAGTTGATTTAATCGCTGAAATTGCCAAAGGCGGCACTCGTTACGCTGTCTTTAACGACTTTTGCAAGATTTACGCCGCCGCAATTTCCAATCGCTTTGACTTCAATCGACAACGCGAAAATCTCTACCTTGAAACTGTCAAAAAATACGAGCGCGATCTTGTTTCAAAATTTGTTGAAGCGTCAGTTGAGTTAAACCTTGCGCTTGAAGATTGTATCGGGCAAAAAGTTTTGCGCCTCAACAGTCCACAACTTGAAGAATTGGGCTTGTTTACAGAATTTCCTTTGAAGTGCAGCAACCCGCGCTACAAAGACGTTTTGGGCGGTATTTTTACCGAATTTAATATGAATGACAGCAAGGAAGGGCAAGTTTTCACGCCGGAACACGTCGGCAATATTATGGGCGATTTGACTTTAGATAAAAATTTCGTCGAGGCGCAACTCAAGGCTCAAGGTTTTATTCTGATTAAAGAAAATTGTTGCGGTTCCGGCGCAATTACTTTCGGCGCACTTAACACCTTGCTGAATTTGGGAGTTTCGCCCAATAAGCAAGCCGTAGTTGTTGCAAGCGACGTTGATGAGCGGTGTATTTTTATGGCTTACATTCAACTTTCGCTTTACGGTATCCCCGCCGTTGTTGTGCAACGTGATGACTCTTCCGGCAAAGTTTTTGGCGAACCGTGGTACACGCCGCTTTTTGTCAAAGATGATTGGCTTAATAAATTTGATTGGAGGGATAATTTTGCACGTTTCTGAACTTGAACATATTCTGCCCCCTAAATCAATGTTTCTCACTGTCCCTTGTGCGCCTAACTACGAAATTAACGGATTCTACAAGGTCCGCAATAAGAGGACCGGCAAAATGAAGAAAATCAGCAAGCCTATAAATACCAATTCGCCCTGCGTCGACCTTTATTATAACGGCAAATCGATTAGCCGTACTACAGAAAATTTTTATCGCTATGCACTTGACGCCTTCCTTTCAGGTTCCCCTGACGCCGGTTGGGCTACCTGCAATTTCCTTGAAAATAAATATGAAGCTAATTTATCCGGCGAAGTGCGAAACGCCAAAACTAAAAAGTTTATAACGCCCAAAAAACATAACGACTGCATTTATTTTAATCTTACTTTAAATGGCAAGCGCACATCGGTTTCTGTCGGTAAAATCCTGTATGAAGTGTTCGGTACTCCTTACCGTAAAGGCAACCGCCCTGTAAATGTTATGATTCGCAAGGACGGGCTTAGTTACAAGTTTGAATCTATGGTACAAGCGGCTAAGTTCTTGCAAGGTAAAATTTTCTACAGCCAACGCCAACTGTTAAGATTTATGAATGAGCGGAAGAAAGATATTTGCGGTTGGCAGGTTGAATATCTTAGAGGGAAATAATTTATGGCTTACATCGCACCAGGTCTTAAAAGTACAGGCGGTTTTCGCAAAATTGATTGGCTTACAATTCCTGAAGCCCCCAATTACGAAATTAACGGCTACTTCAAAATTCGCAACAAAACTACCGGTAAGCTCCTGAAATTACAGCGGCGAAAGAATCCAAAACATACGCCGTTTGCCGCCCTGTACAACAACGGGCGCACCGTTCAGCGAGTCGTTACTGCCTTTTACAATTCCGCCGTTGTTCACGCAAAAGGCGGCGACTTTGTACCTATAAAAAGCCTCGATAACCTGTACGAGATAAGCTGTGATTCTGATGAAGTGCGCAATACCAAGACCAAGGAAAAAATTTCTCCCCGAATACGCGGCAATTATATAAATTTTGGCTTTCAAATACGGCGCAACGGCAAGATTAAAATTGTTCATAAATCTTTGAATCAGCTGTACCTTGAAGTTTTCGGCTACCCTTACCGCAGGAAACGCCGCCCTGTTCAAGTTGTAGCACGTCAACCCAATCACGGTATCGGATTCAACGGGAACGGTTACTGCTTTAAATCTATCAAGGACGCTAAAGGCTTTCTCGCTGCCAAAACTCGTTACACCGCCACTTGGATTAGAAAGCTCCTAAACCACCGCAAAACTGAAATTGACGGCTGGCTTATTTCATACATTGAGGGAGGCTAGATTGTGAATCTGCCTGCAACAGCTGAAAATATTTCAAAAGGAGTAATTATGGCTAAGAGAGTTATTAACGGGCAAGCCGTCATTTACACCGATAACGGCGTTGAAATTGTTCCCGCCGAAGTTCGCCGCACTTATAATGTTAACCTTGACAGCCTACAAGTTAAGCCGGTTGTTGAGAAGGGCACGCGCTACATTTTGATTGGCGGGGCTAAAACTTTTCAAGACCAAGTCGGCAACATTCACGCCGCAGAGCCTATGCCTTTCTTGATTGAACGCGCTTATAAATACGCAAAAACTAAATTCTTTCGGCTGATTCTGGACTTGATGAAATTGGCGCAGTTTGACCCGCTTGCAGGCGTTAACGGCACTGAAAATTGTTTCCTCCACCATTACTTTTCTACTTTGAAAAATCCCCGCGAGCCGATTGACACTGATATTAATTTTGACGTCAGCATTAAAGATATTGACGCCCAATTTTATAAAAAGTACGAATTTTCGCAGGCTATGATTGATTTTATCGAAAGGCGGTATCCTTATGACGATGGGGCAGGGCTCCTCTAAAGAGGCTACAAGAAATTTCGCCGAAGTCTTCACGTCGCCGCACGTTGTATTTTTTATGATTTTACAACCGAAACTGCGCGACGTTATGACTGACGAAAACAAAGTGATTTTAGACCCCGCGGCTGGGCAGGGGCAATACGGCTGTAGCGAACTTGTTTGGCGAATGTTTTATACGGCGTTGGACTTGCCGCCTAGGGAGCGCGTCAAATGTATTCTTACCAATCTTTCCAACATTTACCATTTGGAACTGCAACCTAAAAATGTTGACTGGTGCAAGCGTCATCTGCTGGCTACTGTTTGTGACGCCTACGAATTTTTCTTTGGCGAGCCCTTCCTGTACTTTATGGAAGCCGCAAAAATCATTCAAAGCCGCGTCATTCAGTGCAACGCCCTTGAGTGGTTGGCAGAGAATACGCCCGCAGAAAAGCGCGATAAAGAATTTTACAACGGTATCAAAGACCAAGCCAAACGCGGTTTCATCAGCAAGGCTTGTGTCGACAGAATTTTAAACGCCAAAAACCAACAACAATCTTTATTTTGAAAGGACGATTTTCATTATGACTAAGAAAGATATTATCAACGTAATTTCCAAAACTACCGGCAATTCTCAAAAAGTTACAGCTGAAGTTGTAGACAGCTTACTTGCCAACATTAAAACCGAATTGGGAAAGGGCGGCTCGGTTGAATTTATGGGATTCGGTACTTTCGGTGTCGTTGACCGCGCCGAACGCACAGGAAATAATCCCCGTACCGGCGAGAAGTTGATTATCCCCGCCCATAAAGCCGTTAATTTTAAGTCTTCCAAAATTTTAAGTGAGATCGTCAACGCCAATAAAAAAATCCCCACCGAAGCAGGGAACGAATAAATTTCAGCTTGCCATTTTTGCAACTGCCGCTTTAAGTATCGCAATATCTTCTTTGAGGGTTTGCACGTCAGCTTTAAGCGATTGGTTTTCTTCGGTAAGTTCATTGTCAGCTGTCAGCTCCTGCGGTTCGTTACTTGTTGTCAGCGGGCGCGGGTTATCTGTCCTGCCAAGCAAATAATCGGTAGATACGTCATAATGGTCTGCTAGTTTGATAATAACGTTTACCGACGGTGTAACGTCTTTAGTTTCGTAAACGTACGACTGTTGCTTTACACCTAAGACATCTGCAACTTCTTTCTGTGTAAGTTTAAAAGCTTTCCGGAAACGTTTTAATGATTCGCCAACTGTCATTTTTATCATCTCCTTTTCAATTAGTATAACAAATTTTGTTTCAAATAACAAGAAAAAACTCTTAATTTTTTACAGAAAAAAAATTGATAAATTGCTTGACAACAAAAAAAAATCTGTTTATAATACGCTTAAGATACAGAAGAAAATCTGTATTAAGGCAAGCCGGAAGGTTAGCCGAGGTTCAAAAAAACAAAAAGGAGAGGGCAGAAATGGCAGAAGTAAAATTAAGCGTAAGCAAGGCAGAGTTCAAGGCAATGAAAAAAATGTTGCAAGAACTCATTGACAG